>JAEWYV010000227.1 GCA_023458615.1 Bacillota bacterium | reverse complement strand
GAGGCGCTGCGCACAAAAGCGGGTGAGGCGCTCGTCTCCCCGATTTACGAAATGCGCGAGTTTGAACCGCTCTCCGCCGTACGCGATTCACGCACCCGCGCAACGCTGAAGATTCAGGACGGCTGCGTCAATTTTTGTTCCTATTGCATCATTCCCTATGCGCGCGGGCCGCTGCGTTCCCGTCCGCTAGAGGAGATTTCCGGCGAGGTGGCGTTGCTATCTCGCGAGGGCTATCAGGAGATTGTACTCACGGGCATCCATCTGGCAAGCTACGGTCGCGATCTGGGTCAACCGGACATTACCCTGCTAGATGCAATTGCCCGCGCAAGCGAGCCGGACGGAATCCGCCGTATTCGCTTGGGATCATTGGAGCCGCTGTTTGTCACAGAATCGGTTGCAAAGATACTCAGCGAGAACACAAAGATTTGCCGCCAGTTTCACCTCTCGCTCCAAAGCGGGTCAAACACGGTATTACAACGCATGAACCGCCGCTATTCAGCAGAGGAATATTTAGAGGCCATCGCCCAGTTACGGCGCTATATGCCTGATTGCGCCATCACCACGGACATCATCGCTGGATTCCCCGGCGAAACGGAGCAGGAGCACCGCGAGACGCTGGCGTTCTGCGGGCAGGCGGCGTTTGCGCGGATGCATGTTTTCCCGTTTTCCCTGCGCAAGGGAACAAAGGCCGAGTCACTGCCGGCGCATTTGCCAAAGGCGATAAAAGAAGCGCGCGCAAAAGAGCTGATTGCGCTTGGCAAAGTGCTCACGAAGCAATACCTCACTTCTCAGATTGGCAGCATTGTAGAGGTGTTAGCCGAGAGCGACGGCACAGGCTACAGCGGAAACTATATTCGCGTTTTGACCCAGGCACCAGAGGGAGAGATTGTACGCATTCGGCTGGAAGGGTTTCAGGACGAAACCGCATTTGGCACGCAATTGGATTGAATCTTGCCCGTCAAACGGAGTAGAATAGAGAAAAGGAGTTGAGAGAATTTTTATGGGTAATTGCATCTTTTGCAAGATTATCGCGGGGGAGATTCCCTCCAAAAAGGTGTATGAGGATGATGTGGTCGTCGCGTTCCACGACATTGAACCGCAGTCTCCCGTGCATGTCCTCGTCGTACCGAAAAAGCACATCATCGGAGTAAACGAACTCACCGAAGAGGACGAAGCAATCGTCGGACACGCGTATTCCGTAATCTCCAAGCTCGTGAAGGATCTTGGTGTGGATGAGTCGGGCTATCGCGTTGTCGTTAATAGCGGTCGGGACGGACAGCAGAGCGTTCCGCACCTACATTTTCACATATTGGGTGGTCGTCTGCTTGCCTGGCCTCCGGGCTGAGAAAATTGATAGTCGTCGAATCGTTAAAATTCGCTTCGGCAGAAGATTCTTACCTGGCCTCCGGGCTAATGTCAGGTTGAGCGATAACTGTAAATTGGAAGAGGGTTTTTACCCTCTTCTTTTTAATTAACTGTCAGTTGAATATCTCGCATTAAAATACTCTGGAATGTTCACTATATGCGTAATAAAAAGAAAGTAAAGGCGGCAGGAGATAAAGTGTGATACTATACTGGTATCGCTAAACGAGAGGAACCCTCCCGCATGCCTTTAAACCTCGGAACCCGCATATTGAAAATGCAGCTGAGAATGACCAAACCCCTCGCGCGGTTTGCAACCATCGAGGACGCGCGCAAGGCGCAGGATCAGCTTGGCCGCATGACGGCGGAATTGCTCAAGACAAAGGTGACCTTTGAACCGGTTGAATTTGCTTCGTTCTCCGCGTGTTATGTTGCGTCCAATCTCTGCGTCGCCCCGTGTGACCGCGTGATTCTCTATCTGCACGGCGGCGGATATACCGCGGGCGGGCTGGACTATGCAAAGGGCTTTGGCGCGGTGCTTGCCGCGCAGACTCGCCTGAACATTTTTTGCGTAGCCTATCGCCTCGCGCCGGAGAATAAATTCCCCGCAGCGCAGGATGACGCGATGGAGGCATATCAATACCTACTCGATCAGGGATATCTGCCGGAGCACATCGCCATTGCGGGCGAGAGCGCAGGTGGCGGTCTTGCGCTGAGCCTCACGCTTCGCATTCGGGACGAGGGAAAACCCCTGCCCGCCTGCATTGTCGCAATCTCACCGTGGACGGACTTAACGCTCTCCGGTTCCTCCTATAACAACAATATCCGCCGCGATCCCTCGCTCATTCGCGAGTCGCTCGCGTACTATGCAATTGCCTATGCCGCCGGACACGAGACCGAGGCATATGTCTCGCCCGTCTTTGGCGACTATAACGGCTTTCCGCCAACGCTGCTCTTTGCCGGTGGGGACGAGATTTTGCTCTCGGACGCAAAAACCGTACAAAAGAAGCTCAAGCAAGCCAACGTGGACAGCACGCTTGTCATCGCAGACGGCATGTGGCACGTGTATCCGCTCTACGGTACACCAGAGGGCAAGCAAGCACTCGAGGAGATGGGTCTTTTCCTGCGCTCCCACCTCGGTCTTGCAGAAGAAGAACCCAAATAATCCTGAATTTAACGGCAGAAGGAATACGTTATGCCTAAAACAAAAAAATCTTCCACATGGATGAAGCTCGACAATGCCGCGCTCATCTACCCCGCGACGATGAACCGCAGTTGGACTGCGCTCTTCCGCATCTCCGCAACACTGACAGAACCCATTGACGAGGACATCCTTGAGGTTGCGCAAAAGCGCACCCTACGAAGGCTACCCTGGTTTGCCTATAAACTAAAGCGGGGCTTGTTCTGGTTTTATCTGGAGCACAGCGACGATTTGCCCAAGATTGAGCAGGACGTCGCGAACCCCTGCGTACGCATGCGCATCAACGAAAACGATGGTTTCTGCATGCGCGTTCGATACTATCAAAACCGCATCGCGGTGGAATTTTTTCATGTGCTCACAGACGGCACGGGCGGGCTTGTTTTTCTGCAAACGCTGGTTGCCGAATATCTACGCCTGAAATATGGCGTGGTCATTCCGCGCGGAGATCGGGTGCTGGATTGTTCCGAAGATCCGCGTCCGGAGGAAGCAGAGGATAGCTTTGCCGTACATTCCGGCAAGGTGACCCAGTCCCGCAAAGAGGTCAAGGCCTTTCACATCAAGGGTACGGACGAGCGCAACGGATTTGTGCACATCATTACCGGCTCCATGAACGCCGAGGATGTCCGCGCAAAAGCGCGCGAGAAGGGCGTTAGCGTAACGGAGTATCTCGTTGCGGCGCTGATTCTCTCCGTAGACGCCATCCAGCGGCGGCGTGTACCCAGCATTCACGCCTACAAACCGGTGAAGCTTTCGGTTCCCATCAATCTTAGAAATGTCTTTCCAAGCAAGACCCTTCGTAATTTTGCAAACTATGCCAATATCGGTATTGACCCGCGCCTCGGCGAATACACCTTCGACGAGACGCTGAATATTGTGCACCACACGCTGGCGATGGAGGTTTCTCCAAAGCTATTGAATATGAAGATCACAACCAACGTCCGCTCGGAACAAAACACCGTGCTCCGCCTCACGCCACTGTTCATCAAGAATATGGCGCTCAAGTATGTTTATTCGCAAGTGGGCGATGTGCTCTCCTCCACAACGCTGAGTAACCTCGGTGTTTCCAAACTGCCGGATGAGATGGTGCAGTATGTCCGCCGCATGGACTTTATTTTAGGCCCGCTGGCGGATAACCGTGTTTGCGCCGCCGCACTGACCTATAACGGGCGGCTCCGAATCAATTTTACGCGCACCATTGCGGAGCCCTGGCTGGAACGCGAATTCTTCACACGGCTGGTTAAGCTCGGCATTCCTGTTAAGGTAGAGAGTAATCAGCGCGACTGACAAAATCATCGCCTCTCCACAGAGAATTGCCCTAAACACGAACAATACGGCGAAACTGCCGGAATAGAACATTTTTTCAGCACAACAATCGGAGGTGCCATTTATTATGAGTTATTGCGTAAACTGCGGCGTAGAGCTGCAAAAAAGCGAGCCCCGTTGCCCGCTCTGCGGGACAGAGGTGATCAATCCCAACGAGATTATGCAGGAGGAGCGGCCCGTTCGCCCGTATCCGAGCCATGTGGAGCATCTGGATAAGACGGTGGACCGGCGCTATATCGCCTCATTTATCTCGCTGTTACTGCTCATTCCGCTCTTTACGGTAATGCTGGCGAATATCCTCGTGAGCAAGCAGCTCACCTGGAGCTATTATGTGCTTGGCGGCGAACTCGTACTGTTCACCGTGTTCCTGTTGCCGATGATTGCTCGTATGCCAAAGATTCTCTATGCGGTCATCGACGCCGCGGCAATCAGCGTGCTGCTCTTGCTGATTCAGGTGATCGGAAAAGGCGATTGGGGTTGGTTCCTGTTGTTGGGATTGCCCATCACGCTGTTGAGTTCGGTGATGTGTTGGTTCTTCGCTATTATGACCTTGCCAAAATGCAAGCTGCCGGTACTTGTTCGCTTCTCTCTGGGGTTAACCTGCATTGGCGTGCTTGTCGTCGCAATTGAGTTTTTCATCGGCCTCTACCGCCACGCAATCGCATGGCCAACTTGGTCGCTCTATGTGCTCTTCCCTTGCCTCGTGCTCGCCTCCTCCCTGTTGCTGCTCAACCGCCGCGCAAGGGTGAAAGAGGAGATCAGGAAGAGGTTTTATTATTAATATTAAAATCCTCCATCAAGAATCATGTTAGAGAGAATCGCAAAAAAATTTGCGGTTCTTTTTATGTAAGATAATTTAGGTAGTCGACTTTCTGTCGCCTACATGCAGGAAAAGAATCCGATAAAATACATACAAGACCCATATGGAGGAAAAACATGAGACGTTTTATTCTATTATTGCTGGTTCTTGTTCTTTCAGTTTCTTCTACAGCATGCGGCGTTTTCGCCGCGCCGCAAACACAAGAAAAACCTGCGAAAGAATCCGCTGCGGCGTCGCCCAAGGTTCCGACACTACCGGACACATTGACCGACGAGGAGAAAGAAAATCTTATTGCCGCGTTGGATCTCGGCATCGCACCGGAATCGCTTTTCTCTGTGCTCGACCAACCGATCACGCAGGTTGACGCGACGGAGTTGATTCGCAATGCAAACGATCTCTATTTTGGTTCCGGCCACAGCCAATATCTCAAGGATTTGATAAGCCATGTAGCCAAAAAGCAGCAAATCGCGAGCCGATATTGGATTGCGCAAAACATTTTTTATTCGCATTGCGAAGATGTATTTGATACGCCATATACCGACGCAAAAACTTGGGCTTTGTTTTGCGACCAAGAAGGCGAACCGGCGGAGCTTTTTCCGGACGCCACTTACTCGACCAAGCGGCAGGACGGTACATTTGGAGATATGCAGGGCTGGCCTGGTATTTCCGACAGCGACATCTGCTGGGGGAACGGGGACTCAGGCGTTTACGAGTTTTTTTACGACTTTGGAAACGCAAGCGTCCCGCACTACTGTGTTTTAATCTATGACCGAACAACCGGCGAAAAAGTCATGACGCTCGATGAGCAGCAAGCGTTTCGTCCACAGGAAAAGCTGCTCACGAAAGATGCTATTCAAATTGCACTTCGTTATTATCGCTCATTCCCCAAAATGCCCAAGGAAGTAACATATGAAAGTGTTGCGGGTTACAACAAAGAGATCATCACCGATACTCTCTTGGGCAAACAGAGTAATTTACCCGATTGCAGCAATCAGTTTTTGCCGCAGTGGAAGGGACTTATGACACCGCTCATGATGCATCCAACCAGCACGGCAAACGACCGCGACCCAGACGATATACTAACACAAACAGACATACAACTCATCAAAGAAGCCGGCTTTAACTATATTGGGCTAAATATCGGTTTTGCGAGTCTGCAAGAGCCTTTTTATCACGGCGGAATGGTCAACGAAAGTCAGCTGGAGTATCTCGATCAGGTGATTGCATGGTGCATCCAAAATGATATTCACGTAGAAATCCGCTGTAATACGCCATCATGCTCCGGCGATTGGGGTCTTGTGGTGGGTGACTTTGAAAAGATTGAAAGCATGGATAACGTGATGTTCACCGATACATCCATCCGGGATGACTTTGCCGCGTTCTGGCAGATGCTGGCGCGCCGATATGCCGAGATACCGAATAAGTATCTCGACTTTAACCTTCTCTGCGAGCCGGAAATCCATTCGGATCAGGCCTATATCAATACCTTCCAGCCCATTGTGGAGGCGATCCGCAAGGAGTCGCCAGATCGCTGCATCGTTGCAGACATCCACGATGCCTCGTTAACTGGCGAGGGCATGGCTTCCCTCGGCGTTGCATTGAGTTATCATATTTATGAGCCGCGCTCTTTCTGCTCACTCTATGACAGCCAGCAGGCCTATACCGATCAGGAGTTAGAGTCCGTCACGTGGCCATATCAAGATAAAGACGGTGTCATGTGGGATGCAAAAGCGATGTTGACCGCGCCGATGTTCGGAGGTCGAGGACAAGCTACCATCATGGACCTAAAGGCAACGGCTGACAAATACGGCGTGGGGTTCATGATTGGCGAGTGGGGTATCTTCGGAACACCACCAGGACAGTTGCTCAGCAAGACATATAACCGCGATGTCATCTATGCGTTTTATAAAGATGTCATCACAACATTTGAAGAACAGGGGTTTGGTTGGTGTATGGGCAACGGGTGGATTGGAGAATACGGTATCGTAACACCCTATCCCGCACTTGCCCAGTGTAACTATATCCCGCTGGAGCACTCCAATTTTTATATGGACACAGACATGTTCGCGTTTTATCAGGAGATGCTCAAATAAGAACTTTATTTCATTGCACAGCTGCGATCAAAACGAGAGTTGCCAAATATGGTAGCTTCCCCTTTTTCAATGCATAGATAAACCGCCGGAGATGCTCGTTCTCCGGCGGTTCTGTTTTTAAGATAACGTTGTTGCTATTCCTTCTCTACCGGCTTGTCCTCAACTTCAACCTTCGGCTCTTCCGGTTTAGTTTCGGGCTCGGATGCAATTTCTTCTGCTTCTTCGCCCTTCTTGGATTTCTTCTTGGGCGCTTCCTCAGCGGGCATCGGCAGATCGAGTACGGTCTTCTTCAGCACACCAGTCTTGACCAACAGCAGCAACACAACGCCGCCCAAGATCACAAAGATGCTGATAAACTGGCTTGTGGACAATGCGCCGACAAACCCGCGCTCATCGCGGCGGAAAAACTCGATGGTAAACCGCCAGATGCCGTAGAGCACCATGTACCAGCCGGAGACGGTTCCAAACGGTTTCTTTTTCGCAAGCCGCCAAACCAGAAACGCGCACAGTAAAAAGAGAAACGCGCTCTCCATCACCTGCGTCGGCAGCAGCGGAATACCCGCCGGAGCCGCGCTGCCTTCCGGGAACACGATAGAGATCGGAGACTCGCATTCCATACCATAGCAGCAGCCTGCAAACAGGCAGCCGATACGACCGAACGCATGCCCCAGCACTAAAGCGGGAATGAAGAAGTCCGTCAGCGAAAAGAATGGCAGTTTTTTGATCAGAGAGAAAATTGCCAATCCGCCCAATCCGCCGATCAACGCACCGTAGAATACAAACCCTTCCCGCAGGGTATGCAGCAGATAGCTTGGGTCAGTAATCACCTGTTTGATCTCAACCAACCAGAAGAGGATCTTGGACCCAAGAAATCCGAGTATGATGGCCCAGAGCGCGGCAGAGAGCGCATCATCTTCTGAAAAGCGGGTGTGCTTTCTCGTGAATCCCAGCAAAACAAACGCCGCGAGCATGCCGAGCGCGGACATCACCCCGTACATGGGGATGGTCAGCCCAAAGGCCGGAAAGGTAGGTAGCATATGACCTCACTAAAACATTAGATTTTGTCTTGTATCATTCGGGGTTTGCAGTATAACCCCAATCGCATGCGGATATGCGGATTACATGATCTCCGGCAAAACGACATACTGCCAGATACCAGCCGCAGCCGCAACGCTGACAACAACAATCACGACGGTGAGGATGATGGTGAGCACGCCCGCCACAAGGCCAACGATGCTGGTCACATATCCTGCCGTGTTCATGCTGTTCTCCTTAAATCCATGTGCCTCGGCAAACTTGCGATTTGAGCGGCTCATGGTGAGCCCCACAATTGCCAGCACGAGGCCGACAACCGGAAACCAGGTGACGACTAAACTCACAATGCCAAGCACCATTGCGGTAACCGCGGATTTATTGTGAGACTGCATTTCCGGGGTAAGCGGTGTCGTATATTGTTCCATAACTACGCCTCCTTATCAAAAATCGTTCGTGCGGATTGCTCTTTTTTGAGGTACGACTCTTCACTTTATCACGTCTTGAATCGGTTACGATTGTATCATGATTTTTAGGCGGCGTAAAGCGAGGGGGACATTCAGGCAATAACAATCCGCACACCTATGTTTTTCCTTGAATCCATTTCTGCTCTGCCCCATAGAATTGACAAACCCCCGTAAAGAGGCTATCCTAAATATTTAGGAAAGTTTCGGAGGATAGTGTTTCATGCAGGAGCGTTACGACCCACAGGCAATCGAAGCCAAGTGGCAAAAAATCTGGGCGGATCAGCATTGTTTCGAGGCGAAGACCGATCCATCACAGACAAAGTATTTCCCAATGATCGAGTTCCCCTACCCATCCGGGCAGGGTCTGCACGTCGGCCATCCGCGTCCGTTTACCGCGATGGACGTCATCGCGCGCAAGCGCCGCATGGAGGGCTACAATGTGCTCTACCCCATCGGCTACGACGCATTCGGTCTGCCAACGGAGAATTATGCCATCAAGACGGGCATTCATCCGTCCATCGTAACGCACGACAACATCCAACGCTTCCGCAGCCAGCTGCAACGGCTTGGCTATTCGTTTGATTACTCACGCGAGGTCAACACCTCTGACCCCAGCTATTATAAATGGACACAGTGGATTTTCCTCAAACTCTACGAGAACGGACTCGCCTACAAGGCGGAGATTCCGATTAACTTCTGCACTAGCTGCAAGGTCGGCCTCGCCAACGAAGAGGTAGTGGACGGCGTTTGTGAGCGTTGCGGCGGCGAAGTCGTCCGCATGGTGCGCTCCCAGTGGATGCTCAAGATCACGGCATATGCCCAGCGTTTGATTGACGATCTGGACACCGTAGATTATCTTGACAAGATCAAGGCGCAGCAGATCAACTGGATCGGCCGCAGCGAAGGCGCAATCGTCAACTTCCGTATTGCGGACACCGACGACAACCTCGTGGTCTACACCACGCGTCCGGACACGCTCTTTGGCGCCACCTACATGGTCGTTTCGCCGGAGCACCCGATCATCGAGCAGTATGCTACGAAGATCACAAACCTCGACGATGTACGCGCCTATCAAAAGGCGGCGGCGATCAAGAGCGATTTTGAACGCAGTGAGCTCGCCAAGGACAAGACGGGCGTGCCGCTCGGCGGCATCTACGCCATCAATCCCGTCAACGGCGAGAAGATCCCCGTTTGGACGTCAGACTATGTGCTCATGGGCTATGGCACGGGCGCGATCATGGCGGTTCCCGCACATGACGAGCGCGACTATGCGTTTGCCAAAGCCTTCGACCTGCCCATCATTGAGGTGGTTGCCGGCGGCGACATCACAAACGAAGCCTACACTGAGTGCGAGCACGGCAAGCTGGTCAACTCCGGCTTCCTAAACGGTATGGAGGTCTCGGAGGCCATCCCCGCGATCATCGATTTCCTCGTGAAAAAGGGCATCGGCGAACGCAAGGTAAACTACAAACTGCGCGACTGGGTCTTTTCCCGCCAGCGTTACTGGGGCGAACCCATCCCGCTGGTCTATTGCGAGCACTGCGGCTGGGTGCCGATTCCCTATGATCAGCTCCCGCTCGAACTTCCGATGCTGGACGACTTTACACCCACCGATGACGGCAGCAGCTGCCTTGCCCGCGCGAAGGACTGGCTGCACACCACCTGCCCCAAGTGCGGCGGCCCTGCAACCC
>JAEWYV010000226.1 GCA_023458615.1 Bacillota bacterium | reverse complement strand
CAACCGACGTGAACAACATGTACGGGGCAATCTCCCTGCTTGGCACGGTGACCAACCATGCTACAGAGGCAACCGCTCTGGTCTCCAAACTGATCACCTCTCTTGCAGAGCTGCAGACAAAGGTTTCCGCCCACAACGAAACGGTCTATCTGGAGCTGACGCCGTTGGCAGAGGGAATGACCACCGCAGGCAGCGGGACGATCTTTAGCGCCATCGTTTCCCTGTTGGGGTATCACAACGAGTTTGAGGATCAGCCCGGCTATCCCGCCGTCACGCAGGATCAGGTGGTCGGTCGCAGTCCTGATGTCATCATCACGACCAAGCCGAATACCTCGGCGGCAGATCCGGCAACGGACCCCGCATCGGAAACACCCGATCCCACACTCGCTACCCCCGACCCCGCAGCGGGCACGCCGGATCCCAACGCAACCGCCGACCCGAATGCCGCACCCCCTGCCTCAACGCTGACCGGCCCGCAGGAAATTTTAGCCAGAGACGGCTGGGGCGATGTGGACGCAATCAAGAACCAACGCGTCTACTATATCGACGCAGGGCTCCTACTCCGCGCAGGCCCGCGCATTCTGGAAGGGATCGACGCGCTCTATACCGCTCTGTATGAAAACAAACAGCCGCAATTCAACTAAACAGCATATACAGAAAAGACACCCGGCGGAAAGCCGGGTGTCTTTTGTTCGGTGCAAGGCTGTGTTAGTCGAGCGCGGTAAACGCGTCCTTATCCATGCCGCAAACGGGGCAAACCCAATCTTCCGGCAGGTCTTCAAATGCGGTGCCCGGCGCGATGCCGTTATCGGGATCGCCTATCTCCGGATCGTATACGTAACCGCAAACGCATTCGTACTTCATATTTGACAACCCTCCTGCTTGAATTGAACCAGCTGGCCGTCTCCCAAATGTTTGGATGCGATGCCGGCAGTTGCGTTCTGGAATCAATATAGCAAATCTAAATTGTAAAGACAAGTAGAATCATTGGTAACATTGTGTTTTTACTATGTAAAATCTAGAACCATGCGACGTTCTGTATTGCAATCAAATCAAAAGCGGGCGGCATTGCTGCCGCCCGCGTAAGTCACACGTCTTAGTTCTTGCCGATGTCGCGATAGACATCTTCATAATACGTGGTGATCTTGGTGTCGTTCTGCCAGGTCTCAAGCTGGGTGTTCCAGGCGGCCTCAACGTTCTTGGCAACCGCTGCTGCCTTCACCGCGTCGTAGGAATCCGTCAGAGACTTTTCGCCCGCGGGCTCACTGCCAACCAGCTGGAGAATGTAGAACATATCGTCCACCTGAATGACCGCCGTATGCTCGCCGTCCTTGAGCTGACCAACCGCCTGAACCAGTTTGGCATCCCACATCGTGTCCTCGCCGCCGATGTACATCAGCAGTCCGGTGTCCACAAACGAAGGATAATCGGTATACATCGTATCCTCGCCATACTTCGTCAGCACATCTTCAAACTTGGTGCCCGCCTCCAGAGAGGTAAGCGCCTCGTTGGCCTTTTCACGCGCGTCCTTGATGTAGTTTTCATACAGCGCGTCCGCCGCTGCCTTCTTGGTGATGTAGTCGCTCACCAGCGCCGCACCGCCTTCGATATCGGCTGTGGTCACGTTGATGTTGGTGCTGGATGCGGGGGCACCGCTTGCGGCATATTTGTCGGCAAGGGCTGTCAGAGCCGCCGCGCCGTACTGTGCCTCGATCTTGGTGAGCTCATCCTTGAGGGACGTGTAATCCGCGGAGACATCGCCCGCCGGCGTGATGCTGATGGAGCGCACGCGGACATATCCTTCCGGCGTGTAGAGCATCGGGTCGCCGCCGTTCTTCTGGAAATCCTCGGCAGATGCGCCGTAATCCGCAGGAGACTTGGAGAGGCTATCCTTCTGGGACGCGAGCAGATCGTCATAATACTTCTGAATCTCTTCATCCGTCGCAGTGATGTCCTTGGTCACCGACGCTTTCAGGGCGGTCTTGAGGGCTTCGTTGGTGTACTGTTCCGTCATATAGGCGCGGAATCCGTCCACGTCCATCTCCATACCGGCAGAGTCAAGCTGCTCCTGGAAGATCTCGAGCGTGCGCGCTTCCACATCGGTTGCGCCCTCGCTCTGTGCCTGTGAGCGGAAGGTATCCATGTAGTACTTCATCTGGTCTTCCACCTGCTTGTCCACGCTCGCCTGCTCGTCGGCGGTCAGCGTGATGCCCATGGCCTTGGCTTCATACTGCTGAATCTTGTCCGAAACCAGAGTCGAGATGACGCTGTCCTGCATCTTCTCGATGTCCTCCGTGGTGGTCGGCGCTGCCATGCCATAGGAGGTATACATGGAGACCATGTAGTTATACTCGTCCAAAACATCGCCCTTGGTGATTTTGAAGTCGTCGCCAACCTTAACGGCAACCTTCTCCAGCTCCGCGTCGCTATAACCCGACGCATTCGAGCTGGTCGCGTTGGAACCGCTGGCATTGTTCGCGTTGTTTTTTGCGCACGCGGCAAAGGACAGGGTCAGCGCCACAGCCAGCGAAACCGAGAGCGCCTTCTTCCAGATATTGTTCATTTTCTATGATTTCTCCCTTATTTATTCTGCGCTCTTCGCGCTTGGGCCCGAGTGGTTTGCAGCCTAGAAATGCCAGTTTTTCCAAAGAATGCGCAGCTTTGGCAAAAATACGCCGCTTCGTCTATTATATGCCCGCGTCCGTGTCAACGCAACGCACAATTGTGTAAAGGAATTGTGGCAGTTTGCCGGTAATCGCCTCAGCACTGGCGTTTTTCTGCCGTATTTCGATGGTTGGCACCTCTCCGGCAATCAATCGCGCGCCCTCCATGCCGGATACGGCGGCGATGAGCTTCCCGCCATCCAGCCGCGCAAGCTCGGAAAAGCGCAGTTTCGCCTCCCCGTCGCGTACGGTGACGCTCTCGATATAGGCGCGCGCGGCATATGCCTTTACCTCGGAAATGCGCATGAGGTTGGTCACGCTCTCCGGCGGCTCGCCATAGCGGTCGATAAACTCCTCCGTAACGTCCATCATGCTCTCCGCGCCGTCAATCTCCGCAATCCGGCGGTAGGCCTTGAGGCGCAGCACTTCGCTGGGCACATAGTCATGCGGAATATGCGCGTCGATGGGGATATCTACGCTGGTCTCCGTAACGGGTTCGAGCTGCTTTCCCTGCTCCTCGTCCACCGCGCGGCGAATGAGCTTGACATAGTATTCGTAGCCAACGTCCGTAATGTGCCCGTGCTGCTCCGCGCCGAGCAGAGAGCCCGCGCCGCGAATCTCAAGGTCGCGCATCGCGAGCTGGAAGCCCGCGCCAAACTGCGTGAATTCGCGGATCGCCATGAGACGCTTTGCCGCCTTTTCGTTCATCACACGCCCGCTCTGCACGGTGAAATAGGCGTAGCCGATGCGGTTGGAACGCCCGACCCTGCCGCGTAGCTGATAGAGCTGGGCAAGTCCCATCTTATCCGCCTCCAGCACGATCATCGTGTTTGCGTTGCCGATGTCCAGCCCGCTTTCGATGATGGTAGAGCAAAGCAGCACATCCGTCCGCTGCTCTAAAAAGTCCAGCATAGCGTTTTCCAGTTGCGTTTCGCCCATCTGCCCGTGGGCGATGTTCACCCGCGCCTCCGGCACGAGGGATTCGAGTTTGCGCGCGGTCTGCTCCATGCTCTGCACGCGGTTGGAGACCACATAGGCCTGCCCTTTTCTGGCGACCTCGCGGGAGAGCGCGTCCTTCACCAGCGCGTCGGTGTATTCCAGCACAAATGTCTGCACGGGATACCGCGCCTCAGGCGGGGTTTCAATGACGCTGATATCGCGAATGCCGGTCATGGACATATTCAGCGTGCGCGGAATTGGCGTTGCCGTGAGCGTGAGCACGTCCACGGTCTTCTTCATCGCCTTAATCTGCTCCTTGTGGTTGACGCCAAAGCGGTGCTCCTCGTCGATGACCAATAGCCCCAGCGCTTTATAGCGCACATCCTTGGCAAGCAGCGCATGGGTGCCGACGACCACGTCAATCCGCCCGTCGGCAAGCGATTTTTTGATCTGCTCCCGCTCCTTTGGGGTCTGAAAGCGCGAAAGGCAGGCCGCCTTGACCGGAAAATCGGCAAAGCGCGAGCACATGGTGTTGTAGTGCTGTTGCGCCAATATGGTGGTCGGCACCAGAAGCGCCGCCTGTTTGCCATCCTGAAGCGCCTTAAAGATTGCCCTGAGCGCCAGCTCGGTCTTGCCGTAGCCAACGTCTCCGCAGAGCAGGCGATCCATGGGGCGCACCTGCTCCATGTCCGCCTTGATCTCCTCAATGCTCTGCTTCTGGTCGGGCGTGAGTTCATAGGGAAAGCGCTCCTCAAAGGTGCGCTGCCACGCGGTGTCCTTGGAGAACGCAAAGCCGACGGCGTTCGCCCGCTCGGCATACAGCGCCGCGAGATCAACCGCAAGCTTCTTTGCCGCGCTCTTTGCCTTGTTGACGCGGTTGGTCCACTCCTGCCCGCCGAGCTTACTCAAGGGGGGCGCTACCTCGTCCTCCCCGCCGCCGATGTATTTCTGCACGCGGTCGAGCTGATCGGTCGGGATATAGAGCCGGTCTCCGCCGCGGTATTCAATGAGCAGATAGTCCTTTGTGTTGCCCTGTACGCTCAGCGCCTCCACCTTGACAAAGCGTCCAACGCCGTGCGCTTCGTGTACGATATAGTCCCCCACCGACAGTTCGGAGAAGTTGAGCCCCTTCTTCTTGTAGCTGCGCTTCACCGCGCGCTCGGTGCGCCCCGTTACCTCATATTCGGTGTAGATGTTGAGCTTCAGCTGCGGATAGGAGAATCCCCGCGCAAGCTGTCCCGGCAATACCAGCGTTTTTCCGGCGGGCAACTCCTCCGGCAGTTCGCTTGCCGCCGTGGCTTTTGCGCCGTATTCGGCAAGGTTTCGGATGAGCTCCTCAGTCTGTTCGCCCGCGAAGATCACGGTCTTTTCCCCCGCCGCATTCAGGCGGGAAATCTCGCGCGCAATCTCGTCAAACGCGCCCATAAACTGCGGCGCGCCGCGTGACTCCAGCGAGACAATCTCCTTTGGCGCAAACTGCGGGTGCGTGCGCGAGAGCGCGTACAGAAGCGCGGTGCGCCCGGTATGCAGGCGCTCCAGCGTCTCGTTTGCGCTGCGCTCCAGCGCGCCCTGCTCCGGCA
>JAEWYV010000225.1 GCA_023458615.1 Bacillota bacterium | reverse complement strand
CGATTTTCATTGCAGGACACCATGAATCGTGTATAATAAAGAACAGGAAAATACCGCGCGGTTCTGTCGGCAAATCGAAATCATCCAACAAACAAATCATATTCCAGCGCGGCAGGCAAAGCGGTTTTGTTACGGATTGGTCTATCGCAAATCATGGGCAGGGAAGCCTTCATTTCGGGGGGGACTATAATATGGATTGGAAACAACTGAACATAGAGTGGACAAACGAAGCGCCGGTGTATCAACAACTGTCGAACTATTTTTCTTCACGCATATCCTCCGGTGAGCTTCGAGAGAATGACGCGTTGCCGACGGAAACCTCTCTCTGCAAGCTGCTTGACATCAGCCGTTCTACGGTGCGTCAGGCGTTCCAAATGCTGGAGGATGAAGGCGTAATCGTGCGCAAAAAGCGAGTTGGTACGCGTGTTTGCAAGCCGAAGCTGAAGCGCACCATCAACAACCTGGACAATTTTACAACCGAGATGCGCGGGCTCGGCCTTGCGCCCAGCTCGAAGGTGATCTCGTTCACAACCGTGCACCCACCGGCAAAAATTGCCGAAACACTCAATCTCTCTTCCGACGACACGACATTTCGCATCGAGCGAATCCGTATGGCGGACGGCGAACCGCTATTGCTGGAAACAGCGTATATTCCCTCACATATCTGCCCAAGCTTGAGCCGCGAACAGCTCAATGATTCGCTCTATGCCACCATTCGGGAGTGCTCCGGATCGTCTCCGCTGGAGGCGGTTGAAATCTACGAAGCGATCACCCTGAGCAAGCGCGATGCGGAGTTGCTGCACATGCGCGCGGGGGAAGCGGGATTCCGCATTCAACGTATCTCCAAGAACACAGCTGGTGAAATCTTTGAATATTGTGTTGAGCTGGCGCGCGGGGATCGGAATAAATTTCAGATTGTGCTAAAAAGTACTGGCATTCAGTATTCGCGCGTATTATAATCAACTTAGCCGATACTTTGTCGGCTTCGTGATATGCGGTGATTTGCAGATCGAATCCATCAAATCACCTCCACAGTAGGCGGCAACGTCTGCTAGAGAGAAACAGGACTTGGAACTGAATATTGATAAATACGCCGCAGGACAGTAGTCAGCGGCTATTGGTGTTTTTGGGAAACCATGTTTTGCCTCTTAGAACAGTGTTATATAGGTGAGAAACGCGTACTGATAGCGTAAAATAGGCAGCTTTACAAATGTGATTCACAAGAAATTCACATGGTTTTGACTATTGATTGATGTTGTGGAAGAATAGTCACAAAAAATAACGGAATAGTGGTTGATTTATTTGTAAATAGAAAGTATAATGACAGCGAAGTAAAAGAAAGGAGAACCAAGAACATGATGAAAATCAACGTAACGAATCTAGGACGATTTTTTGAGGTCGTCAACGCCTGCGAAGGTTCGGTCAAACTGATCGTTGCCGAGCGCGAACCGGAAGAACTCAAGGACAACGGCTTCGTACAGAACCTGCTCCTCGACACCCAGAACGGCGTTACCAAGCTTTCCGTTGAAACCACATCCGAACGGGACACGATCCGACTGATTCGGTTCATGATGGAAGACGGCAGAAGCCTCAGCGAGACCACGGGCTCTTCGCGCATCTACGCGGCGTAAACCAATTGTACCGCATGGATGATTCGCACCGGAGGCGGAAATGATCCACCGAAGGGCGAATCCCGGGTCGGGGCTGAAAAAAACCGAATAGTACTGCGAAGAGGCTTACAAAGGCGTAAGCTTCTTTTTTTATTCTCTTTTTTGTCTTCATATTGTCTCTACTGTCGATGATACATCACTTTGTTTGACACCATCTATATAGCAATCTACAATATAAGAAACTCTCCCTCAAAGGACAAAAAGATGAAAACACCCCTTCGAATTGGCATCATAGGAACCAGTTTTGTGAGCGACTGGCTCTGCGAGGCGGCTAAAGAGAGCGATAGCTGCTCTGTTTCCGCTGTCTACTCCCGCGATTGGGAGCACGGCTCCGTCTATGCAAAGGAGCGTTGCATTCCTTGCTGCTATTGCGAAGAGGAGGCGTTTCTTGCCAGCCCGGAGTTTGATGCAGTGTATATCGCAAGCCCAAACCTCGCGCACTATCACCAGGCACTCGGCGCGCTAAAGCATGGCAAGCATGTGCTCTGCGAAAAGCCGTTGGCGCTCAATGCCGGGCAAGCGGAGCGAATGATAACTACCGCACATCAAAATGGTCTTGTGCTGTTGGAGGCGATTCGTCCCGTGTTTGATCCGTTTTTACAAACGCTAAGGGATAACCTGTATAAGGTTGGCCGAATCCGCCGGGTGTCGATTGAATTTTGCCAGTACTCCTCGCGATATGCGCGATTTCTCGCCGGGGAGCATGTCAACATCTTTGATGCATCTCTTGGCAACGCCGCATTGCTTGATCTTGGCGTGTACTGCCTGCATATTTGCGTTGCGCTCTTTGGTATGCCAAAACAAATTTCCGCCGGTTCCAGTTTTCTTCCAAACGGAACCGAGGTGGCGGGCACCTTGCTACTGGATTATGGTGACCAGCAAACCACGATAACCTATTCCAAGGTGACGAGTTCCGTGACGCCGAGCATCATTCAAGGGGAGCTTGGCACACTGCTGTTTGACACGCCGAATCAGCCAAGTTATATCA
>JAEWYV010000224.1 GCA_023458615.1 Bacillota bacterium | reverse complement strand
CGCGCGCAACCGCTTCGCCGACGGGAATCGCGTAGTCCGGGTAGTCGATGCTGCTCTTGTCATAGCAACCGAAATCCTTAACTTCGTGCCCCTGTTCCTTTAGATATGCAATCAGCGCGGTCTTCATGTCAAAGCCGCCATGATCGCATCCGATGGCCAGTTTCATGCTCTCTCTCTTCCTTTCTATTTTCAAACCCTATCGCTAAACCACTTTTAAAATCAATTTCAAACACCGTTTAGGGCTACACTTGGAACATTGAGTTATGCTTCGACCACATGAAACCCCGCTGCGCGCAGAAGGCGATTCATATACGCCAGCCCTTCATCCTCCGCAGGTATGCCTTCGGCAAAGATTAAGTCAGCACGCGTATCCATATCCCTCAAGGCAGAAAACAGACTTGCGCAGAGCGACTCCGGCTCGCTTCGGCTGCCCAGCACACGATGCCGCCTACCTTTGTAATATTGCCGTGTCTCTTCCGTTGCGGCAATCTCGGGGGTCTTCCCCTCTGCCTCCGCCGCTCGGTAAAGCGCGTTGATTCGTTTGGCTGTCGCTTCCGGTGAGCCCAATACGACTATAACCTCCGCGTTTGGCGCATAGTGTTGATATTTCATGCCCGGCGACGCGGCTGTTTCGCCATTTTTCATGGGCTTCAATATGCTATCCGCTACACGCACCTCTCCAATAACCGCCGCAAGCATCTCGCGCGTCACCGCGCCGGGTCGCAAAATGGTCGGCTCGCCAACCAAAGAAAGCACCGTAGATTCAACGCCGTATTTGCACGGGCCCCCATCGATGATCAATGGAATGCGTCCGTGTAAATCGTCCCAAACGTGCTGCGCGGTGGTCGGACTCGGCCTGCCGGAGCGGTTTGCGCTCGGCGCGGCGATTGGCCGCTCTGCCTTGTTGATCAGCGCACGCGCTGTCTTATTCTGCGGCATACGAACGGCAACGGTATCCAACCCGGCCGTAACCTCATCCGGCACGGCATCGCTCTTCGGCGCAATCAGCGTCAGCGGGCCGGGCCAAAAGGTATCCATCAGGATTTGCGCCTGCTTGGGAATTCGTCTCCAAAGCTGCTTTACATCGCTTTTTTTAGAGATGTGCTCGATCAGCGGGTTGTCGGAGGGTCTGCCTTTTGCCGCAAATATCTTGGCGACCGCCGCGCCATTGAGCCCATCTGCGCCGAGACCGTAAACCGTCTCCGTTGGAAAAGCGACCAACTCTCCTGCCTGAATCAGCTTGGCGCCTTGGATCGTACCCGCTTCTTCTTGTCGAATTGCGTTGATAATTTCCGTTTCAAACGCTTGATCCAGTTCTGTTTGTGTGTTCATATCAGTCCGATTCCTTAGAGAGCATCTCGCTCCGTTCGGCAAGGATCAGCGCGTCGATCAGCTCGTCCATATCCCCGTCCAGAAATGCATCCAATTTGTAGAGTGTCAGACCAATTCGATGATCTGTCACGCGCCCCTGGGGAAAATTATAGGTGCGGATACGCTCACTGCGATCGCCGGAGCCGATTTGGCTCTTTCTCGCGCCCGCGCGCTCCGCGTCCTGCTTGCCCTGATAATAGTCGTAAAGGCGGCTTTTGAGCACACGCATAGCCTGCTCTTTGTTCTTAAGCTGCGATTTTTCGTCCTGACAGGAAACCACCATACCCGTCGGCAGATGCGTGATGCGGATTGCGGATTCGGTCTTGTTGACATGCTGCCCGCCAGCGCCACTGGAACGATAGGTATCGATTCTCAAGTCGATATCCCGAAGTTCAATTTGAACATCGTCCACCTCCGGCAATACGGCAACGGTTGCCGCGCTTGTATGAATGCGTCCTTGCGATTCCGTCTCCGGCACACGCTGGACACGGTGGACGCCACTCTCAAACTTTAACCGACTATAAGCGCCGCGCTTGCCACCAATGGAGAGAACAACTTCCTTTACACCACCCATATCGGTTAGATTGCTGCTCAAATATTCAATCTTATATCCGTTTCGCTCGGCATAGCGCAGATACATACGCAGCAAATCCGCGCCAAAGAGAGATGCTTCGTCTCCGCCCGTTCCCGCACGAACCTCAAGAATGACATCCTTATCGTCGTTTGGATCTTTGGGCAAAAGTAAGACGTGAATCTGCTCGTCCAGTGTTTTGAGCTTGGATTCGAGTTCTTCGATCTCCGCGTGAACCAGCTCCTTCATCTCCGATTCGAGATGATCGTTCAGCATGGTGCGGCAGGTTGCGAGTGATGCCTCTGTTGTCGTATATTCGTCATACGCCGCAACGATCTCCTCCAGCGAAGCCCGCTCTTTTACCATTTCGCGCCATTGGTCGCGGTCGTTCATCGCGTCCGGCGCGGCGAGCTGCTCCGAGAGAAAATCGAAGCGCAGTTTGATTCCTTGTAGTTTGTCGGTCATTGTCCCTCCGTGGTGCGAGCCAATATCATTCGCTCCGGCTCGTATCCACCCGCGCTTTTTTACAGCTGGGCGGAGATGATGGATAAAAAAAGATGCAGTTTTGATAGGGCAAGCTTACTATTGTTCGACCACTAATACACGGTCGTTGCCGCCGAGATCTCGTAGAATGCTTGTTTTTGCATCAAAGAGCGCGGCAACAGCATTTGCCTGCGTGTTGCCAATCTCCAACAAGAGTACGCCATCTTTATTCAGATATTCGCGATAGGTTTTTGCAATGCTGCGATAAAAATCCAGTCCATCCTCCCCACCAAAGAGCGCAAGCTCCGGCTCGAATGAAACCTCTTTTTGCAGCGCCTCCATATCTGCACGAGAGAGATACGGTGGGTTGCAGGTGATTAAATCATATGTTCCGGAAACATCCATGAACAAATCGCTCAACTTCCGGGTGATCTCCACCTCGTTCAACTCAGCGTTTTCCTGCGCGAGTGAGAGCGCATCGCGGCTGATATCCGTTGCAGTAACCGCAATCTTTCCCAGTTTTGCAATCGCAATGGCAACGCAACCGCTGCCGGTGCACAGATCAATGCAGGATTCATATCCACGTTCCGCAATCCACTTCAGCGCCGTTTCGCAGAGCAACTCCGTATCCTGTCTCGGGATGAGCGCACGCTCATCCACATAAAATGGCAGACCCATAAACGACCATTCGCCAAGGATATATTGCAGTGGTTCGCCCGTGAGCCTGCGCTCCAGCAAATCGCCAACGATGGCAATCTGTTCTTCGTCTGCCTGAACCCAGGAGTGGACCGTCAATGCAGATGGCTCAACCCCGATTACTGTGGAAACGATCAACTTCGCCTGCTGCGCCGCCTCTTCCCCTGCGACGGGTTCCAGGCGAAGTTTAGCTAGACGAACCAGCTCTGTAACGGACATGGTCACGTTCAATCAGGCTCCTTTGTTTGCGTCGGAGTTTCATTGCTTTCGCTCTCTGGTGCGTTTTCGTTCACTTCGGTTTGATTCGGCACCACACCATCATTGATAGCGAGGTTGAAGGCCGCAATCGCAACCTCGACCATTGCCGGTTCCGGCTCACGCGTGGTTAAATACTGGAGTCCCATGCCCGGTGCGCGAATGATGCGCGCCCAGAGCGCGTCCGATGCGGCGGCAAGCTTCAACACTTCATAGGCAAGCCCCGCAACCAGCGGCAGGAAGATGATGCGCGTGAGCATGCGAAGGAAGATATTCTCCGCATAGGGTAGCATCGCAAAAAACAGGATGGAAACCGCCATTACGAGAAATAGATAATTCGTGCCGCAGCGTGCGTGTAATCTTGAATACTGCATGGCATTTTCCGGGGTGAGCGGTGCATCGTGTTCATAGCAGGCGATGGTTTTATGCTCTGCGCCGTGATACATATAGACGCGGCGGATATCCTTCATCATCGAGATGGCAGAGATATACCCCAGAAAGATCAGCAATCGCACAAACCCTTCAACTAGGCTCTTCCAGATGCGCGGCGTCGCCGCATCCCACCGAATCAGTTGGGTCGCGAGCGAGGGAAGCAGAACAAACAGCCCCATCGCAAGCACGACAGCAAGCACAATTGCGACCACGATCGCAATGTCCATAACATCTTTGCCGGTTTTCTTCGCGAGCCATTTCTCGAAGCGGCTGGGTTCTTCCTCGATCGTCTCTCCGTAGAGCTCCGCCGAGCGTGTCATCATCTTCATTCCGGTTGCGAGCGAATCGACAAACGCAACAACGCCACGCACAACCGGCCACTTGAGAATCGGGTTCTTTCCGTCTTGTTTTTTAGGTGTATATTCTGTTTCTATAGTACCGTCGGCTTTACGAACCGCCAGCGCAATGCCGCCGCTCATCGTGCGCATCATTACGCCTTCCATGACCGCCTGTCCGCCGACCGAGCATCTTTTCATTCCGGTTTATTTCCCCTTGTTTTGCTTTCCATGCGTGCAACAATCTACGATCGTTCCGTCTAGCGTTTGAGAATGTAATTCTGCAGCCGATCGCCCGTTTGCCTGCATGGTTCGGACTATTGTATCATATGCGAAATACCGCGGGCAAGAAAAAACCTCCCCCTATGAAAGGGAAGGTTTTCACGTTTCTTACAGACCGTAACGCTTTTTGAAACGGTCAACACGTCCGCCGCTATCCACGAGCTTCTGTTTGCCGGTGAAAAACGGATGGCACTTGCTGCAGATTTCAACGGACAGTTCCTCTTTGGTGGAACCGGCTTTGAAGGTCTCGCCGCAAGCACAGCGAACGGTCGCTTCGCCATATTTCGGATGAATATCCTTCTTCATGATTGATCACTCCTTTAAAACACTACCATTGGCAATTATAGCGATAAACATCTGAAAAATCAATAGTTTTTTGAACATTTAACGCTTTTTGCGCCGCAATATTCGAAGCAAAGGTTATTTGCCAAAGCGACTTGTGGACATCGTTGTGTATCCATCCTTCTCATAGATGCCGACCCATTCCTTCAACCGCTGGAGAAACTCCTCGTTGTTGTTGGTTTTTTCAAGCATACTGATCAGATGCTCGGTCACGTCCGCCGGATTACCGCCGGCAAGAACACGGCGAATCGTACGAACCGCTTCCAATTCCTCCGTCGAAAGCAGCAGGTCCTCCCTCCGTGTGCCGGACTTGTAGATATCGATTGCGGGGAAAATTCTACGTTCACTGAGCTTGCGATCCAAGTGGATCTCCATATTGCCCGTGCCCTTGAATTCTTCATAGACCATGTCATCCATGCGGCTTCCCGTTTCGGTAAGCGCAGTTGCGATAATGGTGAGGCTGCCGCCATTTTCAATCTTACGCGCGGCGCCGAAGAAGCGCTTTGGCTTATGCAACGCACCCGGATCCATACCACCAGAGAGCGTCCTGCCTGTCGGCGGAATGGTCAGGTTATATGCGCGGGAAAGCCTTGTTAAGCTGTCCAGCAGAATCACGACGTCCTTGCCCATCTCGACGAGGCGCATTGCGCGCTCCTGAACCATCTCAGCGACACGCGTGTGATGTTCCGGCAGCTCGTCAAAGGTGGAATAGAGCACCTCGCCCTTGATGGAGCGCTGCATGTCGGTTACCTCTTCCGGACGTTCATCAATGAGAAGAACGATCAGGTGAGAATCGGGATAATTCTTCGAGATACCGTTGGCAATACTCTTGAGCAGGGTTGTTTTGCCCGCCTTGGGCTGGGAGACGATCATGGCGCGCTGACCTTTGCCGATTGGCGCGATCAGATCGATCAGGCGAATTGCGAGGCTGTTGTTTCCGGGCAGCTCCAACGTATAGCGCTCGTTTGGAAAGACCGGAACCAGCTCTTCAAACGGTTTTCTTTCGACGATGCTCTCCGGCGACTCGCCGTTGACCGCCGTAATATAGAGAAGCGCCAGAAAACGTTCCCCTTCCTTGGAAGGTCGGGTCTTACCCGTAACCATATCGCCCGTGCGCAGGCCAAAACGACGAATCTGGGCAATTGAAACATAAACATCATGCTGACCGGAGAGGTAGTTTTCGCTTCTTAAGAAGCCGTATCCATCGGGTAATACTTCCAGAACGCCTTCTGCGTCTCCACAGTCGCCTGTCTGCAAAATCTCTGGGACAGCCGGGTTGCTTGTTCCGTAATCCTTGTTAAAGTATCCTTCGGGATTGCGAGGGCGAAAACGCTGGTCGGCATCCGCGCCTGCTTGATCCGCGCCAAAGCTAGCGGGTTGGTATCCGCTCTGCTGATACCCACCCTGCTGATAGCCCGTGCCCGCCTGATAAGCACCCTGCTGATAGTTATTCTGCTGATAGCTGCTGCGCTGCTGATAGCCGCTGTTCTGGTTATATCCACTCTGCTGCTGATATCCGCCGGACTGATAACCGCCCTGCTGATAACCGCCGCCCTGTTGATAGCTGTTTTGCTGGTTATATCCCTGTTGGTAACCGCCTTGAGGAGAATATTGCCTTCTTTGATAACCACCCTGTTGCGGGCGGTTGTTATCATAATACGACTTGTTTTGTTGATATGGTCTTGGCGTATATCCCGATCTGCGATAGCCGTCCATCTCCTGTTGAGAGGCGCGATCCCGCATTTCTTCGCCCGCGTCCATGCCGCGCGCTTCACCGTTTTCTTGCGACTGTGCCTCAAACGGCTCCTCTTGGGATTCCTGCTCGTCAGAAGACGAAAAATCGGGAGGCACAGTGCCACCCGCCATAATGATCTCAACAAGCTCGCCTTTTCGATATTTGGTTAAGGATTTTACACCCTGTAGTCTTGCAATTTCGCGCAAGTCCCCAAGGCTCTTCTCCTCCAGCTGTTCCTTGTTCAATTGTAAGCTCCTCTCCACGGTAAAACAATCTACCTGTTAACGAAATCAAGAAGTATGATTCGATGTGACCTCTTGGATGAAGAAATCATATCGTCGGGCAGTGTTTTTGTCAATATGCGCCACTCTTTTTTCACAAGCGGCTGCACGGATTTGATCGATAATATCTGCCTTTTTCAGAGATTTGTGAAAGGCAGATAAAATGCTAATACTAATATGTAGAAAAATGTAACATTCTTTACGTAACAATTCGAGAGTCATGCACCGGCATACTTTCTACTGCTTTGCTGTTGTAATAGAATTCATGATCCTTCATCAGCCAGTGTCATGAAGGTTACAGCGGATATAGATGCAAAAAGATCGAATGTATGGTTTTCGCCATACGAAATGATTCCATTTGTTACAGTATATGTTTCGGCGTGCTTTGCATAGAGCTTCAACGGGAAATTAAGTGATCTAATGCTACATTTGCATAAAATCAGGTCCTCCAGCTCAATGCATGTTTATAATAAAGATTCTCAATATGAAATAAATGAAAACCTCTTTATTATCAACTTCGTGTTACTATTTTGAAAACCTCTTGTGCCTTCTCTTTTATTTTTATTCCGATTGTGCTAATATACACACCATGGCAAATAGACCAGTAGACAGATCTACAGAACGAATTGATCATGCTCCGACCGGATTTCGCATTCGGTCGCGCTATTTGATACTCTTTTTTAT
Organism: Bacillota bacterium; assembly: GCA_023458615.1. GTDB lineage: Bacteria > Bacillota > Clostridia > Christensenellales > CAG-138 > UBA7703. The sequence continues at coordinate 11,732 of JAEWYV010000224.1, read as the reverse complement.
CCTCGTGTTCTTCGTGCTCGGCGGTGTATATCTTTCCCAACAGACCAAGCTGGAGAGCATTGCCAGCAAGAAGATTGAGCTGCAAACAACGCTCGACTCCAAAAAGGTTGAAGAAGAGCGGCTTGAACGCATGTTAGAATACATGCAGACCACCGATTATATGATTCAATATGCCCGTGAAAAATTGGGTTACGTCTTTGAGGGCGACTGGAAATTCTACGATGACACTACGGCCGCAGCCGCAACACCTAAGTTTGCCGAAACGCCGACGCCGCTACCCTCGCTGACAACGCCTACGCCAAAGGCGACAGCTGCGCCGACGCCACTCCCGACTTCACCGCCAGACATCGCGGTGGTAACGCTCGCGCCATGAAACTGCTCGTTTTTGATATTGGCAGCAACTCCGTTCGCACCGCGCGCTTGACCACAGACGCGTTCGGTCAGCCGCAGGTTGGTACAAAGCGTGTTTACACCACGCGCCTTGCTGAAGGATTGGCGGAGAGCAAGATGCTGTCCCAAGCTCGAATGCTGCAATCCCTGCTCGTGATTCGTTCGGTTCACGCCGAACTTTCAGCGCAGGGTTTTTTATCGTATGCGTATGCTACCAGCGCTGTGCGAGACGCAATCAATGGGCAATTCTTTATAGATTCTGTTGAGGAGATCATTGGCGCGGGGCATGCCTGCATATTAACGGGCCCCGAGGAAGCCTCTTTTGCCCAGCAGGGTGCTGACCCGGACGGCGGACACACCATCGTCGATATTGGCGGCGGCAGCACGCAGATTGTCCGCGCGGCTTCCCGCGAGAGTTGGCCCATTGGCTGCGTTCGCGCAAAGGATCTGGCTCCTTATGAAGATTTGTCGATGATTACTGACGCTCTCTACCCCATTCTTTCCGGGTTGTTCGGATTGCCGGCTGACGACGCGCCTGAGCGCTCCATCCGTTCCAGCGAGAGACTGCATGGCTCGGAAGAATTACTTGGCGTTGGCGGTACGATTACCACGCTTGCGTTGCTTTGCGAGGGGCAAAACGAATTTGTGCCCTGGCAGGATGGAAAGCGAATTGAGCTCTTTGCGCTGCGCGCTGTTTTAAGCGCGCTCAACAGCATGGGGGACGCGGAGCGCGCCCGTGTGCCATTGCTTAAGGATCGACACGATGTCATTTTGCATGGCGGCGTGATTCTGCAATATGTGATGGAACGGCTGCACTGTACCCGCCTCCAGGCAACCCTTTCAGATGGTTTGGACGGGTATGCCCTGCATTTATTCCATATGCTCACCAAGTAGGTAACGAATCATGACTGCAATCACAAGCAAACAACAGCGGCGCCCGTAAGCGCCGCTGTTTTCGTCTCAAAGTTGATGTGAATAGTAAGTTTTAGTTTGGGGCGGGTGTTGCGAAGATATCCGGCAGCGGAATTGGCGTTGCTTCGCCAACCACGTCGTTGAAGTTCATCTCAGACTTGTTCCCGATCACGATGGTCAAATCCAGTGTTTTTCCATCACGATAGACCTTTACCTTCAATTGATCCCCGATCATACATCCTTTTACAAGGCTGACCAGCTGTTCGTGCGTCGATACCTGCTCGCCGTTGGCCTCTAGAATAATATCGCCCGCTAGAACGCCCGCTTGATCAGCAGGTTTGCCTTTTACCACGCTTTCAACCAATACACCGGCCGGTACGCCTGCTTCCTCCGCCATATCCGCTGTCACGGTTGCTACCGTAACGCCAATGCCGGGGCGTTCAATATAGCCTTTGGTGATGAGCACCTGCATGATCTTCTGCACCTGATTGATCGGCAATGCAAAGCCTATACCCTCCGCGCTCAAAGCGTTCCCCATCTCGTCATATCCGGCGGTTACCGTCTTGGCGCTGTTGATGCCGATGACCTCGCCCTTCATGTTGATGAGCGGGCCGCCGCTGTTGCCAAAGTTAATGGCAGCGTCGGTCTGCAGGTAGGTGTTGGTGTAGTTATCGATGGTCACCTCGCGCTTTGTCGCGCTGATGATGCCATAGGTAATGGTGTTGGCAAGCTCGTCCGTTGAGAGCGGATTGCCGATGGCAAGCACATATTCGCCAACCCGAACCTGATCGGAATCGCCCAGAACAAGCGGATGAAGCGAGGCGTTATTCACCTTCAGCACGGCAATGTCGGTTTCGGTGTCAGAACCAATCAGGAGCGCATCTCTTTCTTCCTCTTCGCCATAGACCTTAACCGTGATCTTGTTGGCGCCGTCCACAACATGCGCATTGGTTAGGATATATCCGGCACTCGAGACGACAAATCCCGTTCCGCTGCCATAGAGCTCGTCATATGTCTTGCCCTTTGCGCTCTGCGACTGTCTGTAATTCAGCACGCCGACTACGCCGGGTGAAACCGCATCGTAGATATCCGGAATCGGGTTGCTTTCATATCCCGGCAGAGCGGGCAGTGTTGGCGCAATGCCATCCAGTGTCGGCATCTGGCGATCCTCAGCGCTGACATAGGGGGTTGCTGTCGGCTCAGGAATCGCGGTCGGTTCGGTTTCCGGCGCTTGTGTATTCTCCGGCGGCTGCGTATCCTCCGGTAAAGCAGTTGTACCTGGTTCCGGCGTAGGGGTCACCTCCACCGCCTGCGTCATAGAGGGCGTAGGTGTTGCGTTTACCAGTGTCGCCATCGGATCAACGCCTAGCAGACTCGGCCAGAAGAGGCCAATCACCATAAGCGCAAGAAGCAGAATCACTGCGATGATGATAACGGTAGCAAATGCGTTACCGCCTTTGTTTTCGTTGTTGCCATGCTTTTGATCGGAACTGTAGTAGCCGTTATATTCCATTCTTTTTTCCTCCGTCCTGCGGCGTGCGCTTTGGAATTGGCGCGCGCTTGAGCGTAAACGTAAATGTACTTCCTTTTCCCTTCGCGCTCTTGAGCGTGATGGTTTGATTGTGTTGGTCGATAATGCGCTTTACGATGGATAACCCCAGGCCTGTTCCGCCTTGTTTGCTCGGTGTATGCGCCTTCTCGACTTTATAGAAACGGTCAAATACATGCGGAATATCCTCTTCCGGTATGCCTTGACCGGAATCCTGTATGCTGACGTAAACTTCGCGCCGCATAGCATAGGTCGCGATTCTTAATTTACTGCTCGCGGGCGAATACTTGATTGCGTTATCAATGATGTTGCGAAGCACCTGCGAAATCTGTGCGCTGTCCGCTTCTACATAATATTGCTCCTGCGCAAACTTTACATCCACCTCAAGATGCTGCTCGTAGATGCGTGCCTCGAATGTGATCAGCGTTCTTCGTATCAACTCGTTGATATCGAAGATTTCCAGCTTGAGCGCTGTCTTGCCGCTCTCGATACGGGCAAGATCAAGCAGATCATTGACCATGCCCGCCATGCGCTTTGTCTCCGAAAGAACGATGCCGATATATTTATCGTGCTCCTCCGGGCCTATGGTTCCGTCCTGCATTGCCTCCAGAAAGCCCTTCATGCTGGTCAGCGGACTTCGCAATTCATGACTAACGTTAGCGACAAAGCTTCGTCGTGTCGCTTCCAGATCCTTCAGCTGATCCGCCATGTTGTTAAAGCTTACCGCAAGCTGCGTAGCCTCTTCCACACTGCTGATCGGAATACGAATGTTATAGTCGCCCTTGGCGTACTTTTGCACCGTTTCATTGATCTCCATAAACGGTCGTGTCAACCGCGCGGTGGTATAATACACGGCGATGACGGAGAGCAGGACGGCGATGAGCGAAACGAGCACAACCTCGATATAGGCCAGATTAATTGCTCCGTGCGCCTCGGTTATATCAATGTAAAAGCGCACAACATGCGTCGCGATTCCTTCACGCACAACGGGTTTTGTTCCAACTAGCATCAGAAACGAACCCTTATTCTGCGTAAAACGCACGCTGCTCGCGTCCAAATCGGAGACGGCGTTCAGCATGCGTGATATCTCTTCCTCCGAGAATCGAACATTCATAACATCGTTCCATTTCGATCCGGAGGCATATTGCGCCATGGCACCGTCAACAGAGATGAACTGAATCAGTCCGTCGTAGTGTCTTGCGATTGTATTCAGTTCCAAAATCGCCGCGTTTTCACCGGCGATGGAGCTCTTTGTGTTAAAGTACAGCTCGGTAACGATGTTGATTTCATTTGCGATGTTCTGCTTTTCACGGCGCATCACAAAACCAGACATCATCGCCCCGACGATGACGCCGGAGAGAAGCAGCAACCCGAGCGTAAGGCTCATATAGGTTGCAAGCATTCGGGAAAAGAGCGTTCTGAGAAAGTCTTTGCGCATCTTACCGCATCACTATCACTTTTGTTCGAATTTATACCCTACGCCCCAAACGGTGCGAAGCTCCCACTCATGATCGTCTCCGAGTTTTTCGCGGATACGCTTGACATGCACGTCCACCGTTCGCGAATCACCGAAGAAGTCAAATCCCCAAACCTGTTCTAGCAGCTGCTCACGCGTAAACACCTTGCCCGTATGGCTTGCCAAAAAATAGAGTAGCTCAATTTCCTTTGGCGGCATTTCGAGTTGGCGTCCATCCAGCGTTACTGCGTAATTTTCCAGCGAAACCGTTAGCCCTGGCAGTGCGATGGTTCTGGCCGGTTCAGCCGGGGTACTGCGCCGCAAAACGGCCTTGATACGGGCAATCAGCTCCTTTGCGTCGAAGGGTTTGCTGATATAGTCGTCCGCGCCAAGCTCCAGCCCCTGTACGCGGTCGCCCGTGTCGCCCTTGGCGGTGAGCATGATAACAGGCGTTTCGCTCTCCATGCGGATGTCGTGCAAAACGGCCCAGCCATCGCGCCCGGGCAGCATGATATCCAGCACAACCAACGAAGGCTTTGTCTCGTGAAACGCAGCCATAGCGGAGGTTCCGTCCGCACAGGTATACACCTGAAATCCAGCTTTTTTGAGATAAAGTTCGATGATCGCGAGAATATTTCTGTCGTCATCTATGACCAGAATGGTATTGTTTTCCATCCGATCACCTCCGTAATTAATCGAGAAAATCTATTGGATCTCACATTTGGGTCAAGTATAACAGAGTTTTTTCGGTTTGTCCAACCAAGCAAAAAATTGTCACACAAACGCCGCAACTCTAGCGAGTGAGCGGCGTTTGTATAGACCTGTTTGTGCAAAATTTCGCCGTGATATGCCAGCGATCAGGATTTCAGCGTAACAACCGTTACCCCCGCATCCCCCTCGCCGTAGGCGCCGATGCGGTATGTCTTTACGCGCGGATGATTCTTTAAATACGCCTGCACGCCGGTTCTCAGCGCACCGGTTCCCTTGCCATGCACCACATAAAACTCATGCACGCCAGTCATCAGCGCGTTGTCTATGAAGCGATCCAGTTCTAGGCAAGCGTCGTCCACCATGCTGCCGCGAAGATCGAGCGAGAGCGCACTGCCGCGATCCTGCGTGAGCGTAACCTTGGCGGAAGTAGCCGGCTTCTTTTGTTTTTGCTCAAGCGGGCGAATGTCGCTCAAGGGTATGCTCAGCTTCATCACCCCTGCCTGTACCAAAACTTCTCCTTTGGCGTCCGCAGGTTTCAGCACGGTTGCTTCCTGCCCTAGCGTAATGAGCTTGACGCGCTCGCCGGGATGCACACTCGCCGGAGCGGTTCCCGCGGTGTCCCGCTGAATCGCCTGCTCATAGAGACGCTCCTCAGTCTTCCGCAATGCGTCGCGCGAGGTCTGCACCGCGCGCTCCAACTGTTTCTGATCGATGTTTTCGATTGAGCGCAGCCCAACGATGAGCTTCTCCATATCCTGACGCGTCTCCAGCACCATCCGGCGCGCGTCTTCGCGCGCCTTCTGCCTGAGCAGAGTTTTCTCATCCTCAAGCTTTTTCTTTTCTTTTTCCAGTTCGGTTTTGATCTTTTCGGTTTCAATGCGCAGCTTATAAATTGCTTCCTTGTCGTTCTCCGCGCTGCGGCGCGCCTGCTCCGCTTCCGAAAGAACGGTTTCAAACGCAACATCCTTTTTCTGTAGAAAATCCTGCGCGCGCGCGATAACGTCATCTCCCAGCCCCAGCCGCTTAGAGATTTCAAACGCGTTGCTTTTGCCCGGAATGCCGATAAAAAGACGATAGGTCGGGCAGAGCCGATCCACGTCAAACTCCATCGACGCATTCTGCATGCCGGCGTGCATCAATGCAAACGCTTTTATCTCGCTGTAATGTGTGGTTGCGACGGTCAGCGTTTTTCCTTCATACAAATGCTCCAAAATCGCCTGCGCCAGTGCCGCCCCCTCTATCGGGTCTGTTCCTGCGCCAAGCTCGTCTAGCAAAACCAGGGAGCGCTCATCCGCTTCCGCCAAAATGCGTACGGTATTCGTCATGTGGGACGAAAAAGTGGACAGCGATTGTTCAATTGACTGTTCATCTCCGATATCTGCAAAAACGGAGTCAAACGTGGAGATCTCTGTCCCTTCGTCTGCGGGAACAAACATTCCGCTCATCGCCATCAGGGCAAAGAGACCGACGGTTTTGAGCGTAACGGTCTTGCCGCCCGTGTTCGGGCCGGTAATGATGAGCGTTCGGAAGGTTTCACCCAGCCAAATATCGACGGGAACCACCTTATCCTTCGGAATCAACGGATGACGACCGCGGATCACACGGATATGCCCCATCTCGTTGAGTTTCGGACGAACCGCGCGCTGATCTCGGGCCATGACCGCGCGTGCAAAGATGACATCCAGCGCGCCCATGACGTTGCAGCTTGTATGAATTTCATCCGCGAACGGCGCAATCATCGCGGTCAGTCCGGAGAGAATCCGCTCGATCTCATTCTTTTCTTCAATCAGCAACCGCTTGTTTTCATTGCCCAGTTCAACGACTGCGGAAGGTTCAATAAACAATGTCGCACCGCTGCTGCTCTGGTCGTGCACCAAGCCCGGTATCTGCGAGCGGCATTCGGCTTTGACAGGCAATACATATCGCCCATTACGAATGGTGATAACCGCCTCCTGCAGATATTTCTGTGTAGCGCTGCTCTTGAGCATGTTGTTCAGTTTTTCGCGCACACGTTCACCGACAATCTTCATCTGTCTGCGAATGCGGCTTAGCTCCGGCGAGGCATTGTCCGAAATTTCATCCTCCGCAAGGATGCAGCGGGAAACCTCCTCTTCCACCGAACGGTGCGAGGTCAAGCGGTTTGCAAGATTACACAATAGACTGTTTTCATCGCCCACCTGAAGGATTTCCTTTGCCTCGCGCGAGGCACGCATTGCCGATGAAACCGCGAGCAATTCGCGCGTGCTCAGAAAGAGCGCCGCATGCATCCGCCCAACAAGCTCACGCACATCGGGAAAGCCGGAGATTGGCGTCCTGCCGGTTCTGGTGTAGATGCTTTCTGCTTCCCAGGTCTGCTCCTGCAACGTCTCCGCTTCCTTTAGGTTTGTGGCAGGGCGCAGCTTTTCCGCAAACTCCATGCCGATTTCCGAGGCAAGATGCTGTTTGAGCTGATTGAGTATTTTATCGTATTCCAGTGTTGTATATGTTTTTTCCTGTATCATAAATCCCCCAATACAGAAGTCGGAATGGTACTGTAATCATTTGCCTTTTCACAAGAACAGCTTATGTGATTATAAAATGATATGCCTGCAAAAGAAAAGCCCCGTCTCGATCTTCGTGACGGGGCAAAATCATCTTCGGATCAGCGAATCTCTTTGAGATATTCGCCAATGCGCAGCATCGCCTGCTCAATGTGTTCCATTGAGGTAGCGTAGCAGCACCGAATATGCCCCTCTCCCGCCGCGCCAAATGCGCTACCGGGAACGGTAACCACTTTTTTACTCGCGAGCAGTCCGTCACAGAACGCCTCGCTCTGCATTCCGGTTGAATGAATCGACGGGAATACATAGAAAGCGCCCTCCGGCTCATTGCACTCCAAGCCGTAGGAGTTAAACGCGTCGATGATATATCTGCGGCGCGATTCATACTCGTTGATCATATAGCGGGTGTCGGCAAAATCGTCTTCAAAGCCCTGTTCCAGAGCGGCGATGCCCGCCCACTGCGCAGGCGTCGGCGCGCAGAGCATCATCAACTGGTGCACCTTGCGCATGGCGGCGATCAGATCCTGCGGACCCGCGGCGTAGCCAAGGCGCCATCCAGTCATAGAAAATGCCTTGCTAAAGCCGTTGAGTACGATGGTGCGCTCCAGCATGCCCGGAATTGCGGCAAACGAAACGTGATGCTTGCCGTTAAAGGTCAGCTCCGCGTAGATTTCATCCGTAATGACCAGAATGTCCGTCCAGCGCACAACATCCGCAATCGCTTCCAGATCGCTCTGTTCCATGATTGCTCCCGTTGGGTTGGTCGGGAACGCGAGAAGAATTGCTTTCGTCTTGGGCGTGATGGCAGCTTTTAGCGCCTCTGCCGATAAGCGGAAGCGATCTTCATGCTTGGTGAGCACGCCAACGGCCTTACCGCCCGCCAGCTCAATTGCCGGAACATAGGAAACATAGCACGGCTCGTGATAGATCACTTCGTCGCCAGGGTTTAAGATCGCGCGCATGGCAAGATCGATTGCCTGGCTTGCGCCGACGGTAATCAATACATTTTCAATGGACTCATATCCCGAAATGTGATACTTCTCATCCAAGAATCGAAGGATAAGCTCTCTTAAGTGCGGATCACCGGAGTTGGAGGAATATGGTACGCGCTCATTCTTGAGCCGCTCTGCGACCAGCTTGCGGATGCGATCCGGCGTCGGAAAATCCGGCTCGCCAACACCAAGGCTGATATGCGTATCATCCAGCAGGTCAAAATACTTCCGAATCCCCGAAGGCGGAATGCGTTTTACACAGTTTGAAAGCAATCCTTGATAATCCATAAGCACGTCCTATTTTGCGAAAGTAGTGTTACTATAACATGAACAGGAAATGCCGTCAAACAGATTATGAGCGCCTGAAAAAGATTCACAGCAATTTATTCGCTAAAAAACGCACTAATTCATGGCAATATCGCCCAACATGCTACCATATCGTTCGCCCGCCAGTTCGATCAGGCGCGCGCTCTCCTCGCTTGACGCGCCGAGTATCTCCCGCGCGGCTCTGGACGCCTGCTCGAGCAGTTTTGTATCCATAGCGCCCGCAAGAAGCCCTTCCGCACCGTCGCCATGCTGTCGTGTTCCGATGAAATCACCAGGGCCGCGAAGCGACAAATCCTTCTGCGCAATCTCAAATCCGTCGTTGGTCTGCGTCATGGTCAGCATACGCTCGTTTTCCAGTTCGCTCTGCACACCATAGAGCAGAAAGCAATACGCCTGTTTTGCGCTCCGGCCGACACGCCCCCGGAGCTGATGCAGCTGCGAGAGTCCGAATCGCTCCGCACCCTCAATCGCCATAATGCAGGCGTTGGGAACGTGAACGCCGACCTCGATGACTGTAGTGGTGACCAACGCGTCGATTTCTCCCGCGCGAAATGCGCGCATGACCGCATCCTTCTCCGCTTCTTTCATGCGCCCGTGCAGTTTTTTTAGTCGCAACTCCGGCTGTTTTTGCTTGAGTTCAGTAAAGAGCGCATCCACGCTCGGGCATTCGATGGATTCGCTTTCCTCGATAATCGGGCAAACGATATAACTCTGCACACCTTCTTTTGCCTGTTTCGCGATGTATTGATACATATCGTCCCGTTTTTCCGCGGGGATGACGCTGGTTTTGATCGGCTTTCGCCCGGGCGGCAGCTGGTCGATCACCGAGATGTCAAGATCGCCATATAGAATTAGTGCCAGCGTACGGGGAATCGGCGTTGCGCTCATCACAATCATGTCCGGACGCGTACCTTTTTCGAGGATCGCCGCGCGTTGACGAACGCCAAAACGATGCTGCTCATCTGTTACGATGCAGCCTAGGTCGTTAAAGCGCACATCCTCGGATAGCAACGCGTGTGTGCCCGTAATGAAGAGGGCGCTGCCGTCGGCAATACGCTTGAGCGCCTCGTCCCGCTGCGCTTTTTTCATGCCGCCTTTGAGCAGCACAACCGTTTCGCCAAAGATTTCGCAAAGATTGATATAATGCTGCTCGGCTAAAATCTCCGTTGGCGCGAGCAGTACCCCCTGCTTTCCGTTCGCCGCGGCAACGCAAAGGGCAAACATGGCAACCGCAGTCTTGCCCGAACCAACATCGCCCTGCAATAGCCGGTTCATAGGGACCGTCTGTTGCATATCCGCCGAAATCTCGGCAATCACACGGCGCTGTGCCTCTGTTAGTTGAAACTTCAGCTTTTGCTCGAATTTCTCCAGCACGCCGCTCGTGTCAAACGCGAATCCATTCTGGCGCAGACGCTCTGACTTTTGCAACTCTACAATGATGAAATAGAGCAGTGTCTGCTCAAAGTCCAATCGCTTACGCGCAAGTTCCAGCGCTTCCCTGCTGAAGGGAAAATGCGCATGCCGCAGCGCGAGCGCAAGCGGAACCAGCGAATACCGCTCCTGAACCGACCTTGGCAGCGGATCAGATATTTGATCCCAGACGCTCTCCAAAGCGGCAAACATACTATCCCGCCAAGCGCGTTGATTGACGCCCTTGATGGTTGCATAGATCGGAACGATGCCGGGCAGCGCCGGCGAAAGAGACGGATTCAGAAGAGAGTTACCATTTTTTTTGAGCACACGTCCGCAGGCATAGATAATCTCGCCGTTTTTGAGCTGACTGCTGCGGTATGGCTGGTTGAACCACTTGAGCGTAATCTTGCCTGTTTCGTCCTGCGCCGGAACGGAGAGCATGGTCATGCCTTTTTTGCGAAAGAAGCGCGTTTGCCCGCAGATACGAACCTGAACCGCTGCGCTTTGCCCGTTGACCAACTGCGCAATGGGTATGGCCTTGGAGTAATCCAGATAGTCTCGCGGCAGCCGATAGAGCAAATCACGTACACAAAATACGCCGAGTTGTTCAAACAGCTCCGCGCGCTTTGGCCCGATTCCCTTTACGCTCGTCAGGGGTGAATCCAGCATGTCTTCTCCCTTATATCCTCATATGGCTTGCCATTCTGCAACGGTAACCCGTTAAAAAAGCCGACGACGGGAACACGTCGTTCCGTCGCCGGCTGTAAAGCCGTTTTGCCTTCGCGATTACTGAACTGCGATATAGTAGTAATACAGTGGTTGACCACCGGTTAGAACCGTGAACTCTGCGTCCGCAAATTCTGCCTGCAATTTGTCTGCAATCTCCTGCGCGTTCTCCTCTGTCTGACCTTCACCAAAGTAAAGGGTCACGGTGCAGGCTTCGTCTCCGCGCTCGGCGATCATCTTGCGCACAAGTGCCATGGTCGCCTCTTCAACGCTCGTCCCCGAAACGGAGAGGTGGTTGTTGATGAGCCCGATCATGTCGCCCTTTTTCACGGAGTTACCGTCAAACTTGGTGTCGCGAACAGCATAGGTGACAGCGCCGCTGATGACATCCTCAATCGTGCTCTTCATTGCCTGTTCGTTCTCGGCAACCGACGCATCCTTGGAATACGCCATACAGGCGGCAATTCCCTGCGGGATAGTCTTGGTCGGAATCAGAACAACGCCCTTTTCCGTGAGTTCGCTTGCCTGTTGCGCCGCGAGTATGATGTTGGAGTTGTTTGGCAGAACGAATACGTTCCGCGCGTTGATCTTATTGATTGCGGCGGCAATGGATTCGATACTCGGGTTCATCGTCTGCCCGCCGGAGATCAGCGCGTCAACCGCGAGTGCCTTAAAGAGTTCGTCAATTCCTTCGCCCGTGCTAACGGCGAGAAGGC
>JAEWYV010000223.1 GCA_023458615.1 Bacillota bacterium | reverse complement strand
ACCCAGCGCATGTCATGATCCATGCAGGTACCCTGCGAGGGTTCCAACAACGAAATATTTCAATCAAAAGGAGATTCATCATGCGATTGCTTCACAAAGAGTTGCTGCTAGGCGAATGCCCTGTCCTCTGGCAAAAAACGATGACGACGGAGGTGCTCGCAGAGGAGTTTGATATCCGCGGCGGAAGCTGGCGCGTGGAGGATGGTTGGCTCATCGGCGAGAATCGCGAAAACAACCCCGGCATGGTGATCTCACGTGCGGACTTCCTCGGCGATGTCATCCTCGAGTTTCGCGCCAACACGATAAAGCCCTGTACGCACGACATCAACCCCATGTGGAACGGAAGCTGCAACTACGAAACCAACACGCGGGACGTCGCCTATGTCTGCGGCCTGGAGGGCTGGTGGGACGGCAAGGTCGGGTTTGAGAAATCGCCGGACTACAAGCTAAACGCCGCAAATCCGTTGTTTCACTTCGTGCCGGGTCAAGAGTACTTCGTGCAGATGGGCAGCATCAAAGGTCATGCGTTCATCCTCATCGACAGTGCACTCGTGCTGGAGGTGACCGATCCCGACCCCATCGACAATACAAAATATGGCAGGTTTGGCTTTGAGGCGTACTGTGCCCGCCTGCGTTTTCGGGATATCTGCCTGCGCAGGGCAGTTTGGAAGCCGATTGAAGATCATTACGACCCGGAATTTTAAGCGCATGTAACGCGCGGGGATGGCAGTCATATGAGCGTAAGTAAGACCCTGTTCGGGCATATGCCCGATGGCGAGGAAGTCTACCGGTTTACCATCACAAATGAAAGCGGCGCGGCCTGCTCGCTACTAAGCTACGGCGCGACATGGCAAAGCATGCTGGTTCCCGATAAAGCTGGCGATCTTGTGGACGTTGTACTCGGTTTTGACACGCTGGATGGATATGTCCGGCAGGACTGGTACATTGGCGCAACCATTGGACGCGTCGCAAACCGCATCGGGCACGCGCGCTTCACGCTCAACGAGCGCACCTATTCGCTTTTTGCCAACGACTGCGGCAACTGCTCCCATGGTGGGAAGATCGGCTTTGACAAGCGTAACTGGAAGGCGAGGGTTGAAGAGAATTCCGTCGTCTTCTCGCTTTATAGTCCCGATGGCGAGGAGAACTTTCCTGGCAGCCTTAGCGCGATGGTCGTCTATCGACTGGGTGAGGACAACGCGCTCTCCATCCGCTACTTTGCGGTATCCGATCAGGACACACTCTGCAGCATGACCAACCACGCTTACTTTAACCTTGCGGGGCATGACTCCGGCGATGTGCTAAACCACCGCCTCACAATCGACGCGGATGCGTTTACCCGTATCGATACCACCATTTTGCCAACCGGCGAGTTCATTCCCGTTTCCGGCACACCGCTGGATTTTCGAGCTGGAAAGCCCATCGGGCAGGATATTGACTCCCACGAAGAGAAGATGGATGCCGCGCTGGGCTACGACCACAACTTCGTGCTCAACCATCCGCAGGGCGGCGTAGAGCGCATCGCAACCGTCTATGATCCTGCTGGCGGTATCGCGATGGATGTCTACACCGATCAACCCGGTGTGCAGCTTTTTACCCCGCTGGATATGTGCGCGTTATCCGGCAAAGGCGGCGCAAGCTATGGCAGCCGTGCGGCCTTCTGCCTTGAAACACAGCATTTTGCAAACGCGATGGAACACCCGCATTTTCCGAGCATCGTCCTCCGTTCGGGGGATATTTACACGAGTGAAACCATCTATCGTTTCCGCATAGAAGCATGATAGAGCCCTCATTTATACCCAAAACATAAAAAAGCGGCGGACAAATTGCCGCCGCCGATTCCGCCGAAGCAACTTTGTCTTCGGCCTTTTTATGATGCGTGGGGGCGCGCGCAGGAGTTGCGCTTCACCAGCTCTGGGCGAAACACCTCCGAGTAGGGCGCGCGCACCTGCTTACGAATCAGTCGCAGTAGTGCCTGTGCTGTGTGCCGCCCCATCACCTCTTTGGGATGGGAGATGGTGGTGAGCTGCGGATCGCTCGTGGTGGCCAGATACGAGTCGTCAAAGCCGATGACGGACACCTGTTCCGGTACGGCGATGCCGTGTTTCTTCAGCGCGCGGATGCAGCGAATCGCGATCTCATCGTTATAGCCAAACACCGCCGTCACGCCCTGCTCGGTCACCGCGCGGATGAGATCCTGTTCCAGCGTTTCCTCGCAACCAATTACACGCGGTTCCTCCATCTGAAACTCCCGCGCCGCCTTGCAAAAGCCGTTGTAGCGCTGCAATGCGTCGCAGCAGTTCGGGCGGTAGGCAACGGCGCACGTATGATGCCCGTATGCTGCAAAATGCTCCGCCACGCGCGCGCCGCCCGCCGTTTCATCCAGCATCACATAGGAGATTTCCTTTCCCTCCATGCGGCTGTCGATCATGATACACGGGATGCCCCTATTCTTTAGCGCCGTAATACAGGCAAGTAGTCGAGTGAGAATCTCCGGAGATAGATCCACCTGCGTGAGCTGAAAGATCACGCCGGATGTGTTTTTGAGCAAAATCTGCTCCAGCGAAGCGCAGAGGCTCTCGGCGTTGGAGTTGGTGTCGCTGATGATGAAGTCGCAGTTGTTCCCTGTGAGCACCTC
>JAEWYV010000222.1 GCA_023458615.1 Bacillota bacterium | reverse complement strand
ATGTATGCCTGCGGACCGACGGTCTATAACTATTTTCATATCGGCAACGCGCGTCCGTTTATCGTATTTGACACCATGCGCCGCTATCTGGAATATCGCGGTTACAAGGTGCGCTTTGTGCAGAATTTTACGGACATTGACGATAAGATGATCCGCCGCGCCAACGAAGAGGGAACCACGGTCAAGGAACTCGGCGAGCGCTTCATTAAGGAATACTATCACGACGCTGACTCTCTGGGTGTGCAGCGCGCGACGGCAAACCCGCGTGCGACGGAGCACATCGGCGAGATCATCGCTCTCGTCGAAACCCTGATTGAAAAGGGACACGCCTATGCCACACCGGATGGGGACGTTTATTTCTCCGTGCGCAGCTTCCCGGGATATGGCAAGCTCTCAGGGCAGAATATTGACGATCTGGAGAATGGCGCGCGTGTTGACCCCGACGAAGCGAAGCGCGATCCGCTCGATTTTGCGCTCTGGAAGGCGGAAAAGCCGGGTGAGCCGAGCTGGCAATCGCCCTGGGGTAAGGGCAGGCCGGGCTGGCACATTGAGTGCTCGGCGATGAGCATGTCTATCCTCGGCGAAACGTTTGATATCCACGGCGGCGGACAGGATTTGATCTTTCCGCACCACGAGAACGAAATTGCGCAGAGTGAGGCGGCGACGGGACATCCCTTCGCGCGCTATTGGATGCACAATGGTTATATCAATGTGGATAACCAGAAGATGAGCAAATCGCTCAACAACTTCTTTACCGTGCGCGATATCGCAAAGGAATTTGATCTCGAAGCCGTGCGCATGTTCATGCTCAGCGTGCAGTATCGAAACCCCGTGAACTTCTCGCGCGAGATGATTCAGCAGGCGGAGAGCGCGCTGGAGCGTCTCCGCACCGCGAAAGAGCGCCTCGGCGAGGCGCAGATCGCATCTGAGGGAACCGCAGACGACGCTGCGTTTATGGAGCAGCTTCAGGACTTCCAGACGCGTTTCAACGCGGCGATGGATGACGACCTGAACACAGCGGACGCCATCGGCGTACTCTTTGAATTCGCTCGCGCCGCCAATACCTTCGTCAGCGAACCGCGCGGTAAGGCAGCTGTGGAAGCGGGGGCAAAACTCTTTGCGGAGCTGACCGGCGTGCTGGGTCTACTGACACAGGCAAAGGCGGAGGAATTTCCGGCGGAAGCGCTCGCCCTGCTGGAGGAAAGGCAGGCTGTGCGCAAAGCAAAGAATTTCCAGCGGGCGGACGAGATTCGCGATGCGCTCAAACAGATGGGATTTGCTGTAGAAGACACCGCAAACGGCCCTAAATTAAAGAAGCTATGATTCAGATTGAGTTGTGATATAATGATTCAGTCACGAGAAAAATTTCGTATTTCAATATTGTAAGGAGAAATGAAATGTCTAGTTCGTTCGCAATGTTTGACTGGATGCTGCTCGCCATATCGGTGTATGTGCTCTATGCGGGCATCGTTGGCAAGGGCAAACTCTATAGTGTAGAGAACATCAAAGAGGGTAAGGAGGAGGAGTTTAAGCAGTTTTCGCGCAAGCTCTATGTCTTCCTCGGCATCGCGATGGTCATCAACAGCGGCGCTTCCATCCTGCGCAACCAGTTTTATGCCTATCAGGAGATCACGCCCGCAACCGACTCGGCAAAGGCCGTTTACGATTGGGTAACGCTCAAAGACCTTGGCGCGTTCTCGTTTTTAACGCCGAAGGTGTTTGACTATATCTCCTATGCTGCGCTTGCTGTGACACTTGGACTGATCGTTTACCTTGTGGTAGTGATGCGCAAGTATGTGGACAAAACCGCACAGGCAAAAAAGACCGCGGCTGCAAAGCCCGCAGGCGGGTCCTCAATGCCGTCCTCCGCATTCAACTTTGACGACGAGGACAAGAATCTCTAATCCGTAACAGCGCCAATTCAATATAAAACAACAAGCCCCGAAGGCATTGCCTTCGGGGTTTGCGTTTGTTTGGTTTGCTTTTGCTTAGGCGAGTTCGAACATGCCCATGTAGAGCTGATAGTACTTGCCCTGCTGCTCCAACAGATCCTCATGGTCGCCGCGCTCAATCACCTCGCCATGCTCCAACACGAGGATGGCGTTGCTGTTGCGAACGGTGGAGAGCCGGTGCGCGATGACGAACACCGTGCGCCCTTTCATGAGGCGATCCATACCCTTTTCAATGAGGGATTCCGTGCGGGTGTCGATGCTACTGGTCGCCTCATCCAGAATCAGCACGGGCGGGTTTGCAACCGCTGCGCGCGCGATGGCGAGTAGCTGACGCTGACCTTGCGAGAGATTCGCGCCGTCGGCCGTGAGTACAGTGTCGTAACCCTGCGGCAGGTGCTTGATAAACGAATGCGCATTGGCGAGCTTTGCTGCTTCCACAATCTCGTCGTCCGTCGCATCCAGCCTGCCATAGCGAATGTTTTCGCGCACGGTTCCGGTGAAGAGATGGGTGTCCTGTAGCACCATGGAAAGCGAGCGGCGCAGATCGTCCTTCTTGATCTCTTTTACGTCGATGCCGTCATAGGTGATGGAGCCCTTCTGCACATCGTAGAAGCGGTTGATGAGGTTCGTGATGGTCGTTTTACCCGCGCCGGTGGAGCCGACAAACGCGATCTTCTGCCCCGGCTTGGCAAAGAGGTTCACGTTTTTGAGCACGTCTACCTTGTCGTCGTAGCTGAAGGTGACATCGTGGAAGCGAACATCTCCTTTGAGTTCGATATACGCGAATCCTCCGTTGACGGGCTTCTTCCATGCCCATTGATTGGTGCAGCAGCCAACTTCGCGCCATTCGTTGTTCTCGTCCCGCTCAACATTGACGAGCGAGACCGTGCCGTCGTCCACCTCGGGCGTGGCGTCGATAAGCTCAAAGATGCGCTCTGCGCCCGCAAGCGCACTGATAAAGCCGTTAAAGAGCTGGGAAACCTGCACCAGCGGCTGACTGAATGAACGCGTATATTGCAGGAATGCAGCCAGCGTTCCGATATCCGCGCGACCAAGGATCGCGAGCCCGGCGCCTGCCGCCGCAGCCGCGGCATAAAGCGCGTAGCTGAGGTTGCCCATGATGGGCATGAGGATCATAGAATACGTCATGGCGGAGGTGGAGGTTTGCCGGAGCTCTTCGTTGCGTTTTTCAAACTCACCGGATACCTCCTCTTCGCGGCAGAACACCTTGACCTCACGCTGACCTTCAATCATCTCCTCAATATAGCCGTTGACATCCGCGAGTGATTTTTGCCGCTTGCCAAAGAAGAAGGCGGATTTTTTTCCGAGCTTTTGCACCACGAGCAACATGAGCGCAAAGACGACCAATACGAGCACGGTGAGGAGTGGGGAGAGCACAAACATCATGATCAATACGCCGAGCACCGTAACCGTGCTGCTGAGCAGAGAAGGCAACCCCTGGCTGAGCATATCGCGAAGCGCGTCGGTATCATTGGAGAACCGGCTCATGATTTCGCCGTGTGTTTGGGAGTCAAAGTAGCGCAGCGGGAGTTTCTCAAGTTTGGTGAACATATCCACGCGTACCGCCTCAAGCGTTGCGGTAGAAACATTGACCACGAGGCGGTTGACCACATAGGTTGTTAGCGCGCCGACGCCATATACAACCGCAAGAATGGTTAAGTAGGAGAAGAATACAGTAAAGTCCGACGACTTTGTTTGCAGCATCGTCTCAATCTGGTTGATGATCGGTTTGAGCAGATAGGTTCCGGCAACGCCTGCGCCCGCTGAAACGAGGAGGCCTACACCGATGATGACAATGCTGAGCACATGTGGTTTGAGATAGCCAAACAGCCGTCCAAAGGTTTTTGCTGCATTTTTTGGCTTACGCGGCGCACCCTGCGCGCCATGAGACATGGGACCCGCCATGTTACGCCACCCCTTTCTGCTGCGAGGAATAGACCTCGCGATAGATTTCGTTTGTTTTCATAAGCTCTTCGTGTGTGCCAATGCCGTCAATTGCGCCGTCGTGCAGCACCACGATGCGATCCGCGTCCATAACCGAGGTGATGCGTTGCGCGATGATGATCGTTGTCGCGTCCCCGTGTTTTTCACTGAATGCGGCGCGGATTGCAGCGTCCGTCGCGGTATCTACCGCGCTGGTTGAATCATCCAGAATTAGAATCTTCGGGTTTTTAACCAATGCGCGGGCGATGCAGAGGCGCTGCTTCTGTCCGCCGGAGACGTTGACGCCGCCCTGACCCAGCACGGTATCGTATCCGTCCGGGAAGGAGCGGATAAAACCATCCGCCTGCGCGGCGATGCAGGCCGCCGTGATTTCTTCGTCTGTCGCGTTCGGGTTACCCCAACGCAGGTTGTCCTTAATGGTGCCGCTAAAGAGCACATTCTTTTGCAGAACCATGCCGATGCCCGCGCGCAGTGCTTCGATCGGGTAGTCCTTGACATTATGTCCGCCGACGAGCAGTTCGCCGCTGTAGACCTCATAAAGCCGTGGAATGAGCTGCACAAGCGTGGATTTTGCCGATCCGGAACCGCCAATGATGCCGATGGTTTCGCCGGAGCGGATAGAAAGATTGACGTTAGAGAGCGTGAGGTTCTCCGCGTCTTCCGCGTAGCTAAAGCTCACATCTCGAAACTCCACGCTGCCGTTTTCAACTGTAAGCGAGGCATCTGCCGCGCTGTCGTTGATGGCAGGGGTTTCGTCCAGCACTTCGATGATTCGCTTGGCGGATGCACTGGAGAGGACGATGGTTACAAACACCATGAGAATCATCATGAGCGAAATCAAAATCTGCGTGATGTAGCTGATGAAGCTCATGAGCTGACCCGTCATGAGATTGCCGGCGAGGATATCCTTGCCGCCGACGAACAGGACAAGCAGGATGCTTACATACATTGTCATCTGCATGATTGGCATGGCAAGCACGAGCACCTTTTCCGCCTTGCGTTGTGCGTTTTTGAGCGCGGCGGCTGCGTCCTTGAACTTGACGGATTCATAATCGCCGCGGACAAATGCTTTGACGACGCGGATGGCGACAAGATTTTCCTGGGTTCTGGCGTTCATGCTGTCGTACTTTTTCAGCATGGCCTCAAAGCGGGGGAACGCGATTTTAGAAAGCAGGAACATGACCAGCGCAAGCGTCGGGATAGCGCTGAGAATGATGACCGACAGGCGCGGGCTGATGCGATAGGCCATCACCGTTGCCAGAATCAGCATAAACGGCGCGCGCGCCAGCATGCGGATGATCATCTGAAACGAGTTTTGTATGTTGTTGACGTCGTTGGTCAGCCGGGTAATCAGCGACGGAGTGGTGAAATGATCGGTGTTTTTAAACGAAAACGACTCGATCTTATCAAACAGACCCTTGCGCAGATTCGCGGACATGCCGTTGCTGGCAACGACAGCGACACGGGCGCAGAGCGCCCCGAAGATCAGCGCGCCGACAGCCATGAGGACCATCAAACCACCCATCTTGAGGATGTAGCCAAAGTCCTTATTGGGAATGCCCACGTCTACGATTTTTCCCATGTAGAGCGGGATGAACACCTCCAACACCACCTCGATTAAAACGAGGAGCGGTGAAAGGAGCGCCTGCGTCTTGTATTTGCCGATGTAGGCGGATAGTTTTTTTAGCATTTACTTGTCTTTTCCTCCGACTTTGTATGATGATGACAGAGCTTGCCGCGCAGCATATCCTGCCCTTCCATGGAGCGGAGCATGGCGAGGTCTTCCTCTGTCGCGAGGTTCTGAATCATGCGATTGAGCAGGGTGAGGAGCTGGGCTTCCTCTTCCTCGGTAAAGCCTTCAAAGGTCTGCCGATCTACCTGATCTGCTAACTTGTGAAAGGACTCCACAACAGCCTGCCCGGCGGGAGTGACGCGAAGGCGATTTTTTCGCAGGTTGTCTGGATCGCTCATCTTCTCCAGCATGCCTGCGCTTTGCAGGCGCTTGGTGGACTGCGCGACGGAAGCAGGGGAGACAAACAGCATATTTGCCAGATCCTGCTGTGAGGCATCGGGATTCTTGCTCAGATAGTTTAAAAGCGGGTATTGCCCTGGAACCACTTCCTTTTCGCTGTTTACTCCGTGCATCATGCGGCGGCGCAGCATGCTCAATAGAATAATGCGCTTACCAAGGCCATGAAGATCCATAGTAACACCTCCTTGCATCAGATTGTTAACCGATTAATAGTTAAGCGGTTATCAATATAGCAAAACGGCTTTTTATTGTCAATATGCATTTGGAATGGTATGATACCAAAGAACGTAAAAAAGCGCGTAGTTTCGGCAAAAATGGAATTGTGAAGAAACGGAAACATTCGAAAATATCACAAAAACCGACCGAGAATGCAATCGCAGGATGAATCGAGCTGATCGAAGGCGCTCAATCGTCGCGCGTGAAACCAAAGGACAATATGACAGAAACGGAAACAGATAGTAACACAATGAAGCGAGAAATACACGGCAATGTTGCCGGAATACGGGATATCGTTTTAAACGAAATGCTCTGGCTCTACGAAACCCAAATGTCCGCGGACGAGTTCCTTTCGGATGAAATTTGTGATGCGCTGGTGCATTTCACTTCGCTGATCAACCGCGAGGTGCTCATCTATGTCTCCCGCGTGGGTAAGATAGAGGATGTGCGCATTGGAGACGACCACTCCGTCCATATGGAGGAGATGCGGCTTGTGCGCAACATCGACCGCCTCAGCGGCGTACGATGCATCCACACACACCCGAATGAGACCGGATACCTTTCCGACGTGGACATCGGTTCCCTCAACGCGCTCCGGCTCGACGCCATGTGCGCCATCGGCGTAAAGGACGGCAAGGCCAGCAGCGTCTATGCCGCATTTATCGGCGATATGGAGGGGGAGGAGCGCATTCCCATCTGGTATGGGCCGATGCGGGCGCATCATCTGCCGCAAAAGCAGCTCATGGATGCGATTCTGGAGGCGGACAAGCGTCTCTTAACCGACACCTATAACATCGTAGAGATCAAGCCGGATCGCGCGGTACTCGCGGGGATTGAGAGTGCGGACGGCTACGATACGCTTTCCGAGCTTGCGGAGCTTTGCCAAACGGCGGGGATCAAGGTGGTTGCCAAAGAGCA
>JAEWYV010000221.1 GCA_023458615.1 Bacillota bacterium | reverse complement strand
GGGCAAGCGGTTTGCAAACTCGTCTCCCGCGACAAACAGGAGGAGAACTATCTCATCACCGCGGGCGCTTCGGCTGGATTATCCGCCGCGTTTTGCGCGCCGCTCTCCGGCATATTGTTTAGCCTTGAGGAGATCCACCGCTCCTTTTCGCCGAATATTCTCATCGCGGCGACCACCGCCGCACTCACTGCGGACGTGGTGAGCAAGACCATCTTTGGCCTGAAACCCGTACTCTCCTACGGGGAAATCACGCCGCTTTCACTTTCGGCTTATCCTTGGCTGATTCTCTTAGGCCTTACCTGCGGGCTCATTGGCGCGCTTGCCAACAAGAGCCTGCTCGCGTTTGGCCCGTGGTATGCAAAGCTCCCCGCCTGGAGCCGCCCAATGCTTGCGCTGCTACTCGCGCTACCCTGCGGTCTGTTCCTTCCCTCCGTGCTTGGCGGCGGGCAGGGGCTCATTCAGCTCTCTCAGGGAACCGGGGCAACGCTCACGATGCTCTCTCTTCTGCTCGTAGTCAAGCTGCTCTTCACCAGCACAAGCTTCGGCAGCGGTTTGCCCGGCGGCATCTTTATGCCGCTGTTGTCCGTCGGCGCGCTGATGGGTTGCCTCATTGCGCGTCTGCTGCTTCCGCTCGGGTTATCGGCAGGCGCAATCGCCGCATTCAGTGTCTGCGCCATGGCGGGCGTGCTCTCCGCCGCGGTGAAGGCACCCATTACGAGCATTCTGCTCATGGCGGAGATGACAGGCTCACTCATGCATCTGCTGCCTGTTGCAGCGGTTGCGTTCCTCGCGCTGCTGGTGTCCGACCTATTGAAAGTCTCACCGATCTACGAAACCCTGCTGGAGCGCATCAGCACGAAGGAAACAAGCGCCGTTCATCATCGTGGTGCATTGGTGGAACTGCCCGTTGAGCTTGGCAGCCTGACGGACGGCAAGCGCATCTCCGAGGTGCGCTGGCCCCAGGGTATGCTGATCGTCAGCGTCCGGCGCGGCGAACGCGAGTTTGTGCCAATGGGAGATACGCTTCTGCTGCATGGAGACTACATCACCGCACTTTCCGGCGAAAAATGCTTTTCCAAAACGCGGGAGGAGTTGCTCGCCCTCTGCCGTGCAAAGTGACACGTTACGCGTATGACTATACCCTCCGGCATGCGCCGGAGGGCTTTTGCTTATTGTTTAGCGCGCCCTTTTCCAATCGGATGCTGCTTACCGCAGCCGCTGCATTTGCCGTCGTGCAAGTTGATCAAATGCCCACATGTTTCACAGGTGTGCGACACAATCTGCTGCTGCATCAGCGCCTCTGTGCCGATACTGCGCACCAACTCCGCATCGGCGGCGAGATCAACGCCATAACCATCGCGATAACGCTTGGTGAATGTCTTAACCCGCTTGCAGGGGCGCTCCGCGCAGTCCGCACAGGAAAAGTAGCTACGCTCCAGCACACAGGTGCGCATGATACAATTGCATTAGTAGCTGCTCGGTTCGGCTGTCTTTGCACGGCACCCAAGGCAAGGATTCTTGCCCAGATGACGATAGCATAACAGGCAGTTTAGCCCGCAGGGCGCAAGCATTT
This sequence comes from Bacillota bacterium, assembly GCA_023458615.1. Lineage (GTDB taxonomy): Bacteria > Bacillota > Clostridia > Christensenellales > CAG-138 > UBA7703. Next base: position 3,564 of record JAEWYV010000221.1, on the reverse strand, counting down.
CTACTTCGATTGTTTCCGGTGGTTTCATGCTCTGCCGCCTTTCGGTTCAGGTGGGGGGCACTAGCGTTTCGCTATTGGGTCAACTATGCCTGCCAGCGTTTGAGATGCGGAAAGTGCTCGTTCATCATGGCGCGAGCGCCTTCTTCGGTCATGCCGGGGACGTTTTCCACTGTGGGCTGTACGCAAAATTCGATCATTTCCAGCATGGTGCAGTCCGCCGTAAATGCACCGTTCTCGTAGCAATAGCTGCAATAATCCTTGCTCTTTGTGCCGTCTGCCTCGGTTCCGTAGAGCTCATCCGTCTGTCCCATCGGCATGCCGCAGCTCTGGCAATAACGCTCTTCCATGGTCATTGTTCCTCCCGATTGATTTGATACGATCATCTTATCGAAATAAACCTGACAGAAAGCCGTCATGTTTAAAAACTTATTTTGCATGGTGCTGCCAGATTGCTTTTGCGTATGCGGCAACCTGATCACGAAGCTCGACCGGCTCCAGAATATCTATCTCCGTACCAAATGAATGCAGATAACTCATCACCCATCCATCCTTGGGGAATCGGGCGGAGACAATCATACTGCCGTCCGGCTGGCTTTCAATCATGGTTCGGTCAAACTCATCGTAGACGCGAAAGGCGGCGGCAGGTGAAAAACGAAGCTTGAGATTGGTTGGCGCAAGTGCGCTGATCATCTCCGGCTCAATGGGCGGAATCTCGTCCGGCAAATCGGAAAACCGCTCTTCCAGAAGCTTCAACTCCACAATGCGATTTACTTTAAAGAGACGGTAATCCGCTGCTTTTTTGCAATACGCATGCAGGTACCAGCTCTTATCTTTAAAGATTAGCTTTACCGGCAGGATTACACGGCGGTTTGTCTCCCCGCTGCTGGAGCAATAGACAATCTCCAGCGCGTGACGACCGATGAGCGCGGTTTTCAGCCGATCAAATTTGACAGAGTCGGTGTTACTTAGCCCCCAGCGGGAAAAGTCCACCTCAATCCAGTTTGCGTTTTGCTTTTGAAAGAGGCCGCCGAGCTTGTTCAAGAGCGCATCGACCGGTTGGTTTGTCGCCCGCAAGCTTTGGATGGCATAGAGAATCTGATTCTGTTCCTCGTCGGAGAGCAACGCTTTGTCAAAGGAGTAGTTTGGCATCAGCGACACACCGCCGTTTTTTCCCTGCGTTGCATAGACGGGAATACCTGCCATGGAGAGCGCTTCGATATCGCGATAGATCGTTCGTGTGGAAACCTCAAGCGCGCGCGCAAGCTCAGGCGCAGTTATTGTGCCTTTCTCCAGCAATAGATATACGATTTGAAATAAGCGGTCGTTTTTCATGCTGTCATCCGATCGGAAAAAGGTGATGGCTTCGCCCAAAGATAGTTTCAGTATAAAACAAAAAACCTGACAAATAAATGTCAGGATTTTTAACATCTATACCGACTTACGGAAGGTTAACGTCTTGCTCTGCGGTCGACAACATATTTTTGAAACAGCGAGCGGAGAATGTTCAGTTCCCCGTCGTTGGCAATCTGCGATTTTGGGATGACCACCGCGCGTTTTTCACCGGCAATCAGATAAAAAGCGCTCCGCGTCTCCCGCGCAAAAATAATCTGTTTCCAGGCAAAGTCCGTGTCCCCGCGCTCGCTCTTGGCGTGGATTCCGGTTTTGTCGATGATATAGTGCACGGTAAAGTCGGACATTTGCCCGCGCTTATAGAGGCTGTTGACACGGGCGATAACCGAAAAAATATTGATCCCGACCATCAAAATAACACCAACGACAGCGACAATTAGCGCACTCGTGAGCGAGCTCGTGATGGAAACGCCCTGCGCATAGCGCACCAACGCAAGCATAACGGCGAGGATAACGAACGTCATAATCGCGATTCCCGCGAGCTTACGCTTCATGCGAAAGAAGTTATATTGAATGTTGTCCTGTTTTGTGATTGTGAATTTACCCGAAAACGACATGTCGGCAATGCTCCTTTGATCGGATGAATCCATTATACATGGCGCGATACCCCCTGTCAAAAAACTGCGCGTATAGAAAAACTCCCTCTGCGCTTTCGCCCGGAGGGAGCCATGTGGAGGAATGCGCAGAATGCGCTTTCGTTTTTCTGTTTAATTGCGCTGCAGTGCCTCGATCGGGGTCATCTTGCTTGCCTTTGCAGCAGGATAGCTACCAAAGGCGACGCCGATGATCATGCAGAAGAGCAGGGCTCCAGCGGCTGCACGCCATTCCATATTAATCGTCATATCCGCCACCATCGCAAAGATGCGAAGACCAAGCGCCGATAGGCCAAGCCCGATGAGGCCGCCCAGGATGGAGAGCACACAGGCCTCGATCAGAAATTGCATCATGATATGGCTTCTGCGCGCGCCGATGGCCTTGCGGATGCCGATCTCACGCGTGCGCTCCGCAACGGAGACGAGCATGATATTCATGATACCGATGCCGCCGACCAGAAGCGAAATCGCCGCGATACCGCCCAGCATCAGGGAAAGCGTGCTCATCACGTCGTCCATGGTCTCCAATAGCTCGCTCATGTTATAGACGGTATAGGAATCCTCGTCCCCTGTGAGCTTGAGCATTTGATATTCCGCAAGCGACTGCGCCATATCAACATCATTGGTAGAAGCCGCCTTGACATAGCAGGTGGAGATGGATGTGCTATCCGAAATTCTCTGCGCCGTAGTCAGCGGAATGAGTATCTGGGAGTCCGTATTGGAACCGCTCTCGGAAAGCAGGCCGACAATGGTAAAGGTATGCCCGCTCATCGTAAACGTTTTTCCGATGACGTCGTAGCTCTCAAACAGATCGCCCGCCACCTCGGTTCCAATCACAGCGGTATAGGTGCGCCAGTCCAGATCGGAGGCCACGATAGCCCTGCCCGCCTCCAGATCGCGCCCGGCAATATCCATGTATTTTCCGGTTACGCCAATGGCGGAGACGCTGGTATAGGTGGACCCGCTGCGCGCGGTGGTGCTCACGGTAAGATACGGCGCGACGCCGCCGATGGCGCCATAGTCCTCCAGCGCGAGATAATCGTCCGCATTGAGTACAACATCCTCATCCGTCACCGTGATGGTCAACAAATCCGAGCCCATCGAGGCAATTGCCGAAGAGATGGAGCTTGTCGTACTCTGCGCAATGGAAACGAGCACGATGACACTCATCACACCGATGATGATACCCAGCATCGTGAGGAACGATCGCATCTTGTTGGCGAGGGTGGAGCGCATCGCAAGGCGGAGTGAGTTAAAAAACATGGTCATACAATACCCGCCTCCTGCATCGAATTATACAAACGACCGTCGCGCACATAAACCGTGCGCTGCGCCTGTCTGGCTACCTCATCGTTGTGCGTAATCAGCACAATGGTATACTCCTGCTCGGAGAGCGAGTGAAGCAACCGCATAATGTCGTTTCCGCTCTTGCTGTCCAGGTTGCCTGTCGGCTCGTCCGCCAGGATCACGCGGGCATTGCTCGCCAGTGCGCGGGCAATTGCCACACGCTGCTGTTGACCGCCGGAGAGCTGGGAGGGCTTATGCATCATGCGGTTACCCA
>JAEWYV010000220.1 GCA_023458615.1 Bacillota bacterium | reverse complement strand
TAAGAGATGGAACATTCGTGTGCCCTGGTGAAGAGGGAATGTAATAAGAATCCAACGATGGTTTCAGTAGGTTAGCCGACAGACACATATGTGGGGCATGTCGCATTCGATGATCGGAAAATAGAATTCATCCTGCATCATGGCACGAAAAAGAGAGAATTAAGTATGATTTATGTCCATAAGGCATCCGTTCTGCGGGAGAACGAAAAACTGAAAGTCAACTGTGAGATCGACATCGACGGTGAGAGACGAACGCTGTTTTTTATCGTAGACGCCGCATATGAAGTGTATATAACCGTAGACCGCGCAGACGCTTTCTTAGTCATGTTGTTCTATTTTGCGATGCGAGACGGACACGATCTCGTGTTTGAGAGTCCACTATCGGAGCAACTGCTCTACCAGGTTGAGACCTATTTGGTAGATGCACTCCACAAAGCCAATCCATCCTATCGAAAAATCAACATAACTTGCCCATATACCGAACGGGAGGGTTACGGCGGGTCTGCGGTAGGTACCGCGATGAGCTGCGGTGTGGACTCTCTCTATACACTGCTCGCGCATCGGGCCAAGGAGGTGCCGGGGGGATTTCATGTTACGCATTTGACGTTCTTTAACGTTGGCGGGTTCCAATATGACGACGGACTGGCAGCCGTTACAAAAGATGGGGAGGATCTCTATACCGCGCAGCTTCGAACTGTGCAGGCGTTTGCGTCTGAAGCGGAGTTGCCGTTGCTGGTTGTGGACTCCAATCTGGGATCTTGCTTTGTAATCAATCATATACTTGTCCACGTATTTCGAAACTGCGGAACCATACTGCTGTTTCAAAGGCTATTTGGCGTTTACTACTACTCCTCAGGCATAACACTGGATCACTTTTCCTGCTCGCCAGATGACGATGCGGCACATTATGATTTGTATTCCGCACCGCTGCTTTCAACGGAAAGCACACATTTTTACCAATTCTCTCCAACCGATGGAAAATTTGAGAAAATTGTTGCCATCAAGGATGATCCGCTGGCGCAGAAATATCTGCTTGTCTGCCCGCGCGAAGCAAGAAACTGCGGCACATGCATCAAATGCACGCGAACACTGACTGCTTTGGACGGACTGAACGCATTACAAAATTTTTCCGGCGTATTCGATTTGAAACAATATCAGAAAACGCGAACGTACCAAATTGGATTTGCGGCTGCTAATCGGCGAACAGGCCGTTATCGAGAGATCTATCTTCAGTTAAAAAAAGAGCGGAAGATACCGCTGTTTAGCTGGGTGTATGCAACAGGCTTCTGGCTGTTGCACCCGCTGGAAAAATGGCTCCTATCCTTGCCGCCGGAACGAAAACGAGCGGCGACGCAATTGGCGAAGAAGCTAAACATTCGCATGCCGTGGTAGTGACAGGAGGAAGGTTTTGAGAGACAATAGCGAAAACGAATATAGGCGCTGGACGACAAAGATTGCAAGCCGCACGAGAATGTTTGGCGTGTTGCTGTTGCTCGTTGCGGCTACACTGTGCTTTAGCGTTGTAGAATTTGGGCTTGATAGCTTTCTTGCGATTGCTTCGATCATCACCTTTACGCTGTGTGGTATTGGCTGGTTTTTCTATCTGAAGTATTTGGTGCGGGTAGAACATGAGCTTAAGGCGAAGGCATATGGTGCGGAGGAGCGGAAGAACACGAACCCGATTTTCCAAGAGATTTTTGAAGAATACCAATACGATCGGTTCGAAGGCGTCATACAAAGCGGCTACTTTGCGAAATGGAAGCTGAATGAAGTATATGAATACGATCAGGCGATCGACATCATATACACAAACAAAGAACATGAAATTGCGCTGACCATATCCAATGATGAGGTCTCTATTTTCATAGATGAGGAGACGGACGACCCAATCATACAAACGATTCCATTGGCGGATGATAAGTACAAGGATATCTATGTGCTTTTTGCAGATATTACCAAAATCTGTGAACATGCGTTGGGTGTGTGAGAAAAAGAGCTTGATATGAGAACAAGAATGGAGGATCCTTTCGCGTGAAGAAAAACAGTCACAAAAAATCCCAATCCCGACTGTATTGGAATGTGCCTCATAATGCCACTTCTTACTTTGATATGGGGTCCGATCGTGCTTTTCAAAAGGCGCATCCATACGCATATGGGCTTCTCGTGTTTCTCGCGATCATTGCTTTGCTGGGTCCGGTAGCAGTCTGGTTGATTTACTCTTCGGTGATAAATCCCGCGCCCAATAGCGCCTGGCTGATGCTGGGTTGGCTTGGTGCCTTTATCTTCGGCATCGGGCTATTCAACTTTGTTGCTGCGATTTTGAAACAGTATCTGGGGCATTGGTTATCGGCCATTTGCTTTTTACTCGGGGCATTGCTCGTTGCCATCAGCGCCGTTAAACTATATTAGTCGAATTGAGTTTGTTTCTTCGTGAGGCTGCCTGAGGCGGCCTTTTTGTAACCATGCTGGGATGAGATATATTTGACGTTTTTTCGGTGGAGTGTGGCTCCTTTGCCGTGATATACTCCCTCTAGAAAGGGGAATGAAGGCATGACAGATCAAGAAAAATACGCAGCGCTCGTTGAGAAAAATCCCGAATATGACGGCGCGTTTTTTGCGGGGGTAAAGACGACAGGTATCTTTTGCCGGACGACTTGCACCGCTCGGAAGCCAAAACGCGAGAATGTCGCTTTTTATGATACGATTCAGGAGGCGATGGCTGCCGGTTATCGCCCTTGTAAAATATGCAGACCAATGGAAAGCGCAAACCGAATTCCGGACGAAATTGCCGCCCTCCTAAAAGAGGCGGAATCAAAGCCGGATTTTCATATCACCGAATGGGAACTCAAGAAGCGCGGATTTGATCCAAACACACTCCGCCGCTGGTTTCAAAAACACTATGGCATGACTTTTCAGGCGTTTTGTCGAATGAACCGCATCAACACAGCGTTTGGGGCAATCCGCGGTGGCAATCGCGTGCTGGACGCAGCACTGGAGAGCGGATATGCTTCGACAAGCGGATTCTCTACTGCGTTTGACCGAACCGTTGGCAGAGCGCCCGGGCGCGCAAAACGCGAGAGAACCAATAAGCTGGTCTACCAGCGGTTCGACGCGCCGCTGGGACCGATGGTTGTTGTGGCAAGCGACGAGGGAGTTTGTTTACTGGAATTTGGAGATCGGCGCATGCTGGAATCGGAATTTCAGGATCTGCAGCGCCGTCTCAACGCCGTTATTCTGCCGGGTTCAAACGAATACACACAGACGGCAATTAGCCAGATGCAGGAGTATTTCGCCGGAGAGCGCACTGCTTTTGAAGTGCGCCTCCATACGCCTGGCACCGAGTTTCAACAACGCGTTTGGGGTGCATTACGTGAAATACCCTATGGGGTAATACAATCCTACGGTGAGATTGCGGCGAAAATTGGTGAACCCAAAGCGGTTCGCGCCGTTGGTTCGGCAA
>JAEWYV010000219.1 GCA_023458615.1 Bacillota bacterium | reverse complement strand
CTGACGCTGCTCCGCGCGCGCCTGCGCCCGCTGCTCTGCACGGATTCGCATCAGTGCTGCGAGGGCGGATACCGCGTGCGCTCGGTCTATTTTGACGATCTGGACGAGCGTTTCCTCGCGGCAAACTTTGCGGGGCTGGACGACCGCGTCAAATACCGCATCCGTTCCTATGACCTGACGGATCAGTTTATCCGGCTGGAGACAAAATATAAGCACGCGGGTCTTTCCCAAAAGGAAAGCTGCCGCCTCAGCCGAGCAGAATGCGATGCGCTGCTATCGGGGCACTTCACCTCGCCAAATAGCCAGATGCCAAAGCCGCTGCGCCGGCTTTCCCTGGAGGGGGCAACTTCTACCATCCGCCCGCGCGTCATCGTAGAATATTTTCGCGAGGCATTCGTCTGCCGTGCCGGCAATGTGCGCATCACATTCGACCGCAACATCGCCTCCAGTCCCTATGTCTCCCGCTTTTTTGATGCAGACTGCCCGATGACCCCGTCGCTTCCGCCGCGCACCCATGTGCTGGAGGTGAAGTATGACGAGTTCCTGCCGGATTATCTTGTGCAGACGATGGATCTAGGCGATCTCATGCAAGCGCCGTTTTCCAAGTATGTCTACAGCCGCATTCCGCTATAACCATATAGATACTTAACATTATAGATATCATCAAAAAGGAGCTATGACCCATGGATAAACTGCTCAAACTGCTCAGCGAGATGGGCGAAGCGATCACCGACGCAAATCACGATTTGCTCACAAGCACCATCATTCTCACGCTGGGTATCTCCGTGCTGCTGAGCCTCTATATTTTCTTTGTCTATCGCCTGAGCAATAAAACCGGGTTCTATTCGAAGAACTTTAATAAGACCCTCGCCATCATGGGCATTACCACGAGCGCAATCGTCCTCTCCATGCAGACCAATGTATTCGTCTCCCTCGGCATGGTCGGCGCGCTGTCCATCGTCCGCTTCCGCAACGTGGTCAAGGATCCATATGACCTGCTGTTCCTCTTCTGGTCCATCAGTTCCGGAATCATCTGCGGCACGGGTCTTTACGGCATTGCGTTTATCCTCGCAATTGTCGTTACGATCACCCTTCTGCTGTTGGAGCGCGTAAGCATGCCGCACGCGCCCGCACTGCTGGTTGTGAACTCCACCGACACAAATACCGAGATCGCGCTTCTCCCGCTCATTAAGCAATATTCCAAAAACTACCGTGTCAAGTCCAGAAACCTGCACCTGGGCGGGATTGACCTGATTTTCGAGGTGCGCGCGCAAAACGAGGCGGAGTTGGTAAAGGCCTGCGGAACGCTCTCCGGCGTTACCAGCGTTTCCCTGCTCGCGCACGACGGAGAGCTCCGCGTATAAACCGTTTACCCGATTCGCTTTTTTATGGCGCTCCCTCCGGAGAAATCTGGCGGAGCGTCTTCTTTTTGCCTTGCGGGGCGAAATTCAACCGCAATTCGCTTATTTTTGTGCTTCTAGAGGTGCCAGCTCGCTCGTTTGCGCGATTGTTCACGCTTTTGCTGTTTTTTGCAATAAATTTTTTTGTAATTTGGGCTTCCTAGTTTCAAACTTTCGTTCTATAATGATACCGAACTCAAGGAAAGGAGTGTGATTGGACGGTGGATTCCGTTCCTGAACGAAGTAGCAATAATCGAATATTCGAAACGCGCGTTCGGGAGGTATCGCTTTCTCGCCGCGCGCGGTAGAGCGAAAGGAGTAACACTGCCATGAAAAAGATCTTCAAGACCTTTGAGGCGGAGATGCGGCAGATTGCCGCGCCGGAAAAGGACTGCTGGATCTCTCTTGTCAAGCCGACGGAAAAGGAACTCGCCGAGGTTGCGGAAGCATACGCAATTGAGCCGGACGACCTCCGCGCCGCGCTGGACGAAGAGGAACGCTCTCGTATTGAACTGGAGGAAAACTACACCCTCATCCTCGTGGATATCCCTGCGGTTGAGAAAAACAAGGGCAAGGATATCTACACCACGGAGCCGCTTGGCATCATCTTAGCCAAGGACGCCATCATCACCGTCTGTCTGGAAGAGACACCCGTGCTGTATGCGCTCAAGCAAAAGCACGCAAACGACCTTCGCACACATATGCGCACGCGCTTTGTTTTGCAGATTCTGTATCGCAACGCATCACTCTATCTGCAGTATCTACGCGTCATCAACAAACTCAGCGACAAGATTGAGCAAAAGCTTCATGGCTCTACGGAGAACCGCGAGCTGATTGAACTGCTTGAGCTGGAGAAGAGCCTCGTCTACTTCACAACATCGCTTCGTTCCAACGAGGTCGTGCTTGAAAAGCTCCTCAAGAGCGAGCGAATCAAGAAGTATCCTGAGGATGAGGACCTGCTGGAGGACGTCATCGTTGAAAACCGTCAGGCAATCGAGATGGCGAATATTTACAGCGGCATCTTGAGCGGAATGATGGATGCGTTTGCCTCCGTCATCTCCAACAACCTCAACATCGTCATGAAATTCCTCGCCGTCATGACGATTGTACTCTCGGTACCGGCGATCATCTTCGCCGCCTACGGCATGAACGTTGACGTAAGCGGAATGCCGCTTGCCAACAGCCCGTTTGGCTTTCTCGCCATCGTGCTGCTTTCTCTGGGCGTCTCCGTTGCGGTCGCAATCTTCCTTGCCAAGAAAAAGATGTTTTAATCCGCTTACAAACAAAATCGCTGCATAACAAAAAAGCCCGACCGGGCTTTTTGTTTTATTTGCGTTCATCAGGATTTTTCTCAGACGTTCGGCGGGTTTACAGGGTTGTGACGCAGTTTCTCCCGTTGTTCTTGCTCATGTAGAGCGCCCGATCCGCGCGCTGGATCAGCGTTGCCGCATTGTCGTCGCAGTTTGCCATCGTAGCGCCGATAGAGATGGTCAGGCGGATGCAATCCTGCCCGTGTTCAAGGCTGGATTTTGCAACGAGTTTGCATACCTTCTCGGCGATGGTACGCATCTCCAGATGCGTCACCCCGCGCAGAATCGCAACAAACTCCTCCCCGCCCCAGCGACCGATGAAGTCATTCTTCCGCACCGCGCCGAGGAACGTATTGGACACCATCTTCAGCACGGCGTCGCCAGCATCGTGACCGTAGTCATCGTTCACCTGCTTGAAGAAATCAAGATCCATCATCAACACGCCAAACGGAATCCCCAGTACCTGAAAATCCCTAATCTGGTTTTCCAGAAATGTATCGATGTATCTGCGGTTGGGCAGCTGGGTGAGCTGGTCGAACAGCGCCAAGCGTTCCAGTTCCTGAAAGCTGAGTTCGGTCGTCTCCCCTGCGCTCGCGCTGGTAAAAACCTCCGCCGCGCCCACCAGTTCGCCCTCAATATAGAGCGGGCGGATGCGGATATCTACGCGGACACGATGCCCGTTCTTGTGGTGCAGATACACCTGCGCGTTACGCTTCTTACCGTCGCAGAGCGTATCATGCAGCGGGCAGCCATCCAGACAGAGCTGCTTTCCCTGCGCGTCAACATGGTTGAGCAGGTTGTCGTAGCAAAAGCGGCCGAGCATCTCCCGCGCGGAATAGCCGGTGATGCGCTCCGCCGCCTGATTCCAAAACGTGATCCCGCGATCCTTATCGACAAAATAGACGCCCTCGTCTAGATCATTGAGCACACCTTCGCATTGACACAGTTCGTAATTCATTCGCTCCATGGATTCCTTTTTTGCAACAGACAACAGTCCGCATATTCACTTAATAATGGATTATAGCATAGCAGTGTTACAAAGCAATCACTTAATGGCTATTTTTTCCAGTAATATAGCCTTTTTTGCTTTCTTTCGATCCATATTTGCATTTGGGGGATAATCTTTAAGGGTTACTCCATCCGCGCCCGCTCCTGCATCAAACAAGCGCCCCACCGGATGGCAGAGCGCTCGCATGGTCTTTTATTTTTCCTTGTGGTTTACGGTGCTACGGTTGGCGCCGCTGTCGGTGCCGCTGTCGGAACAGAGGTTGGAACCGCGGTGGGCGTCGGTGTTGCGGTTGGCGCTGTCGTCGGCGTTGCGGTGGGTTTCGCCGTCGGCGTTGCGGTCGGCACCGCTG
>JAEWYV010000218.1 GCA_023458615.1 Bacillota bacterium | reverse complement strand
TCACGATGCCGCCGCGGCAGGTGAACCTCTACGCGATCTGGGAGCAGCAAACGTTCACGGTGACATACATCGTCAACGGTGGAACGGGCAATCTGGATGGTTCAACGCCGTACGCCACCTTCACGGGACTCAAGACGGGCGACGCGACGCCGGTGCCAGCCGACCCGACGCTGGATGGTTACACCTTCGGCGGCTGGACAACGGTGATCCCGGCGACCATCACCGACGGGAACATCGTCATCTACGGTAGCATGACCGCTGTTGGACGCAATGTGGAGGAGATTGCCGACGGGAACACACCGCTGGCAGGCCCCACCTGGGCACTACTCAACCTGATTCTCGCAATCGCGACCGCACTGGCATCCATCCTGATGCTGGTGGGTTACCTCGGTAAGAAGAAGGAAGAGACCGACGGTGTGGTCATCCGCGAGACAAAGAAGCACGGCTTTACGCGTATTCTGACGCTCGTGCCGGGTATTGGTGGAATCATCGCCTTCATCCTCACGGAGAACATGAAGAATCCGATGGTCTTCACCGACCGCTGGACGCTGCTCATGATCCTCATTGCCGCTGTCCAACTCCTGCTCGTTCTCTTCGGCGCGAAGAGAGAGAAGCAGGCGTAACAGAAAAAATCCGAATCAAAAGCGCAAACAATACAAGCGAGGGCTCTGTCTTACGACAGGGCCCTCATTTTGCTTTTGAGCGGGCAGTAGCAGTTTATTTGGCGTCTGAAGCGGATTATTATACGATGCTGGACTTGGCTTTCTCTTTTTGCCGACCGATGCATAGCAAGGTGTTCGTTTTCATAGGAAATAGTTTGCACAATGCTTTCTTTAACACAACTTTAACGCCGCTTGCCTAAACTCGAACGGCGCTTTTTCACGCGCCGATCTATACTGCGTCTGTAGTTCAAAACGATCTGCAAAAGAGGAAACGAGTATGAGTGAAGAATTAGACGATCTGATCATTGAGGCAAAAACAATGATCGGGCAACGGGAGTTTGACGCATGCGAGGCACTGCTGGCGACCGCCATGTTTCAGTCTCCGCACAGTCCCGTGCCGCATAACCTCATGGGGCTGCTGCTGGAGAAAAAACGCAGGCATGAGGACGCGATGAAGCATTTTCGCGCGGCAAATGCGCTGGATCCAACCTATGGGCCTTCCCGCTGGAATCTGGAGGGGTTTTCGGAGTTTTATCGGACGCGTAAAGAAGCGTATTCCGTGAGCGACTGTGACTTTGAGCATTTACCGAGACCCTATGTAAGGGAGACAAAGGCATGTATATAATCATTGCCGGTTGCGGAAAAATCGGCGCAAATTTAGTGAAGACACTGTCCAACGACGGACATGACGTGGTCGTGATCGATCCAAATGAGGAGAGCTTTGCGCAGTTGGAAAACGGCACAAACTGCCTCACTATCACCGGTATGTCCATTGACGAGGATGTGCTTAAAAGCGCTGGTATTGAGCGCGCGGATGCGCTCTGTGCCGTGACAAGCGACGATAATGTCAACATTATGACCGCGCAGATTGCCTCGCAGCTCTATCATGTGCCGCACGTGGTGACGCGTTGTTATGACCCGGACAAAGATGCGGTGCTGCGTCAAATGGGACTCTGCACCGTCTGCCCGACAATGCTGACGGTGGAACGAATCAGCTCCCTGCTCGGCGAACCGAAGGAGAGCGAATAGATGCGCATTATCATCGTAGGCGGCGGAAACGTCGGTTATTATCTCGTGAAAACGCTGATGGCGGAGAAGCATCACATCATGCTCATCGATAACAATCGTGCGCGCTGCGAACGTGTAGAAAATGCGTTCGGCGGAGCTTATGTAGAGGTCACGCACGGGGATGGCACCAATGCGGACTGCCTCCGGGACGCGGGCATCTACCATGCGGAGGCGCTCATCGCGGTCACGGGTCAGGATCAGAACAATCTCGTGAGTTGTCAGCTTGCCAAGGATTATTTCGGCGTCAAGCGTACCATCGCGCGTGTAAAAAACCCGAAGAACATTCGCGTATTTGAACAACTTGGCGTGGATAGCGTGATTAGCAGTACCGCGCGTATCGCAGGGAGTATCGACTCCGAACTCGACTGGGCGGATGTCAACGCGCTTCTCACCCGAAAGGCCACGCATGTGCGTGTTCGTGAAGCGCTGGTTGATCAGCAATCGCCCTATAGCGGCAAGCGTCTCAACGAGATTGGACTTCCAAAGGGTATGATTGTCGTCTGCTTGGTGCGGGATGGCGAAGCAATCATTCCCGATGGTGATACTGTGCTTACCGTGGATGACAATGTTGTGATTCTAGGGAATGAAAACGATCTACCGCGTGTGATTTCCGCGGTGCGGGGAGAAGCCATATGAAGGAAAAATTGAAGACGGCGCGTGGGGTGCTACTGGAGATCGGTTTCTCCGGCGCGCTGATCCTCGCAGGTTACGCCGTCTCTGCACTGCTGGGGTGAATGCGGTATGATCGATCGACCAATCAATCGGTTCCGACCGATTTGTTACTATACAGGCCTTGTGGTTTTAGTGCTCAACGCGCTGCAGATTCTGCCAATCATTACATCATTGGCATATAGAGAGTGGCCAATCGCGCTTGCTTTTGTTGCTTCACTTTCCATCGCGGTGCTTGTCGCGGCGGGGTTGATGCTCGCGGGCACCAAGGAACGCTTTGCCAAACTCAGCTTTGGCGAGGGTATGGTGGTTGCCGCGGGATCGTGGTTTCTTAGCATGCTGTTAGCCGCGCTGCCGTATTACTTTTCCGGGAACTATTTAAGTTATCTGGACACCTGCTTCGACGTGATGAGCGGGTTGACCACCACGGGGCTAACGCTGATTCAGGATATGGATCACGTCAGTAACGGCATCAACATGTGGCGGCATCTCTTGACGTTTGTTGGCGGTCAAGGCATGGTCGTGCTCGCGCTGACTTTCCTGAGCAAAGGGCAAGGCGGAGCTTATCGGATGTATGTCGGCGAAGCGAAGGACGAGAAGCTCTTTCCGAATGCGATTAGCACTGCGCGCCGCATCTGGCAGATCAGCCTGATCTATTTGGCAGTGGGCACAGTCGCGCTTACCATTTCGGCTTTGGTCGCGGGGCTCCCGCTCGATCGCGCGTTTCTGCATGGGTTATGGACCTATATGTCCGCCTGGAGCACGGGCGGCTTTGCGCCGATGAGCCAGAATATCCTCTACTACCACAGTACGCTCTTTGAGCTGGTGACCGTCGTGTTCTTCGTGATCGGCTCGTTCAACTTTGCGCTGCACCATGCGGTGCTTTCCGGAAATACGCGTGAGCTGCGGAAGAACATAGAGACCGTGACATTCTCGGTGACGCTGATCATCACCGTCTTACTGTGTACACTTGGGTTGATGAAGAACAACGTCTACCCGGATGCGGTCGCAATGTTTCGAAAAGGCTTTTACCAGCTGATTTCGGGACACACGACCACGGGATTCATGACGGTTTACGCCAAGCAGTTCTACTATGAGTGGGGCGATATCGCGCTCTTTGCAATCACGATCGCCATGATGTTTGGCGGCAGCGCGAGCTCGACCGCCGGCGGCTTTAAGGGCATGCGCACGGGTATTCTGTTCACAGCGCTCAAGGGTGAGGTGCGGCGAATGGTTTTGCCGGAGTCGCGTGTGCGCGAACAGAAGTATCACCACATTCGCGACATTGTATTGACCGATACCACGGTTAAGAGCGCGGCGTTGATCGTGATTTTGTATGTTGCGACATTCTCAATTGGCACGCTTGCCGGTTTGCTTGCGGGGTTCCCGCTGAGCATGGCAGCGTTTGAATCCGCCTCCGCCACCGGCAATGTCGGTCTCTCAATCGGGGTCACGACCGCCGCAATGCCAGCGTTTCTCAAGGTCGTGTATATCGCGATTATGTGGCTTGCGCGGTTGGAGTTCTTGTCGGTATTCGCTCTGATTTCCTATGTGATTCGAAAGGCGACACAGGTATGCAAAAGAAAGCCTTACTCGTTATAATTGCGCTGCTGCTTCTAGCTGTACCCACCGTTGCGCTTGCAGAAAGCGCAGGCGTGAACAGTGGAGATTTGATCGACCACGCAAAGGATTATGACAACAAGAGCGTGGTGTATGAGGGAGAAGTGCTTGGCGACATCCTCTATCGCGCAGATCATGCGTGGCTGGCTGTTTCGGATGGAAGCAACACCATCGGCGTCTATGTGACTGCCGACGAGGCAAAGCAAATTTCCATAGTCGGGGGATATGGCAAGCACGGCGACGCGATCCGTGTGGAGGGCATCTTCCACCGCGCCTGCGCGGAACACGGGGGGGATTTGGACATTCACGCCAGCACCATTACTGTTCTGCGCGTTGGCGGGAGCGTACAGATGCCGCTTTCGCGTCTTGTCACCATCCTTGCCATCGCACTGCCGCTGCCCGCGGCGCTGCTCCTGCTTCTGGTTTGGAAACGGCGCGCTACGTCGCCTCCGCCAAAGCAGAATTCCGTTATCAACTCCACGCAAAAGTGATATGCTATGCATAGAATCCAATTACTAGCTCGACTGGGGGCGCCACGGCTGAGGATGGATCACGCATCGCAGGAAGAACATATTCTCATTTGTATTTCACCCGCGCCAAACAATGCGCGCGTGATTGAGGCAGGCGCTGTCCTTTCGCGTGCGTTTGGCGCGAAGCTCACGGCGCTCTATGTGGAATCCCCGTCTAATGCCATGCTGCCTGCTGAACAGGCGCATCATCTTGAGGAAAATCTTGGACTTGCGGAAAAAGCTGGTGCACAAATCGCTACCTCGTACGGCGCAGATGTTGCCCTTCAGATCGCGGAGTTTGCTAAAACCGCGCGCGTAACCAAGATCGTGCTTGGGCGCGCCGCAACCGGGGGAGTATTCCGGCAAAGGCATGATCCAGCCAGGCGACTTTCCAGGCTGTTGCCGCATTTGGAGCTGTTTTTGTTGCCGGAAGAGACAGGCAAGCGTGAGCGTGGATTTGGCACACCGATGCGGGGGTTCAATCTACGCTCCTTTGTCATAGAGATTGCAATCCTTGCTGCAACAACATTGCTGGGACTTTTTTTACGCACCTTGGGCTTTTCGGAAGCAAGCGTCATGACGCTGTATATCCTTGCGGTGCTGCTTACGGCATTCTGGACGGACGGCGTATTTTACGGGTTGCTCTCTTCGGTGCTGAGCGTTCTAACCTTTAACTATTTCTTTACCGAGCCGCGCTTTACGCTACTTGCGTATGACCCGAGCTATCCGCTGACCTTTGTGGTCATGCTGGTTGCGTCCATCCTGACGAGCTCACTTACCGCAAAGGCACGGCAGCAGGCAAAGGTCAACGCGGAGAAAGCCTATCGAACTGAGGTATTGCTCACCGCAAGCAGAAACCTTCAGCAGGCGGAGAGCGC
>JAEWYV010000217.1 GCA_023458615.1 Bacillota bacterium | reverse complement strand
TTCGCCAGAGCGAAGGTCAGCCCCGCAATGGTGCCCGTGAGCTCCACCAGCGCGTCGTTGAGACCCAACACGATGGAGCCGACATAGTGCAGCCGCTCCTCGTCAATCATCTCCATCAACCGCCGCTCGTGCGCTTCCTCTTCGTCTATGATGCGCCTCGCCTCCGGCAGCTCACGCTCCAGCGCGCGCAGTTCGCGAATGCCGATATCCTCGCCTTTTTCGAAAAACTTGATCGTAAATGTGATGCCCAGCACGCGGCTGAGTAACGAGAACAGAGCAATCTTGAACCGCCGCGGCGCAACACCCTCGCCCGTATACGCCTTCCATGTTTCATAGTGTCCCCGCTCCGCGCGGGATATCTCCAAAAACGCCTGCCGGTTTTGCGCGTCCTTTTGCCGCGCAGCAATTTTTTCATATAAAATGCTGCCGGTTATCTCGTCCTTCTGCATCAAGAGAAGTTGTTTTTTCAATTCCGCTCCAATGGCTTGTGCCATGCACAATCGCCTCCTTTTTTGCCGCAACCCCTTGCGACGGACTCATTATACTTCTCATATAAACCACATGCATAGTGCTTTTTGTTAAATAACAGGGCTTCCTTCAATCTGATTGAAGGAAGCCCTTGCATTGGTATGTGACTTAGGCGTTAGAAGTCCGTGTCGTCATCGTCATCGTCGTCCATGCGATCATCCCGGCTCTTGGTGTAGAGCCAGATGCCGCCAACAATCAACGCAACCGCGATGAGGATGATTGCCGCGATGAACCAGCCGTCCGAGGTGAACCCGCCGCCGTTCTGATCCGGCGAGGCGCTGGTCGAGGGCAGCGGAGAGGCGGAAACATCCGCCGTCGGCGACACCGAGGGAGACGCGCTCACGCTGTTGATATCTCTGCTCAGGAATACATAGTCCGAGCAGTGGGTCTGCGTAACGCTTGCCCAGCCTGTGCTGTCCACGGTAGCCGTCTGCTGGAAGGTGAGCGTGTTATCCGCGTTGAGCAGATAGTAATACAGCGTCTTACCCGCCTGCGCGGCACCGAGCCAGAAGCGGATATTTGCCTTGCCCGGCAGTTCGCCGCTGTAGTTGTAGTGGATCGTTGCCACATACGCGTCTCCGGCGATCTGCTTAGCCGTCTGCTCCGCAATGGAGTTGTTGATCGTAGTACCGAAATCATACCAGAGCTGGGTATAGGTGTCCGTCATCGTTCCCTTGGGGAAGGTGATTTCCACGTTACTCTGCTTGATCGTGACATCCTGCGTCTTATTGCCCTCAGCGAGGCTCTTCATCGTCGAGTAGAGAATGCGCGTGTTGTCGTCCGTCAGCGTGTAGTTATATAGCGTGGTATTGCTGGCGTCGCTGGTCGGCGTGGTTCCCGGCTTCGGCGTCGGTGTCTTGGTCGGGGTGTCGGTGTCCTCGTCGTCCGATGTGGAGGAGGCTACCGTAGAGGTCTTGTAGGCCGAGCTGGTGAGAGACGCTTCGGTCGTGGCCGTCGCCTTCACGCGCTGGTAGAAGGTGTAGCTCGTGCCGGCTTTGAGTCCGCTGAATGTTGCGCTATCCTGCCAGGTCGTTCCCCCGCGGGAATATTCGTAACCGTCTGTCGACTTGAGAACAATCTTAGTGGTCGTGCGGCTGGAGCGCGTTGGCGCATCCGGCGTGTTGCCGACATAGTATGCCTTGGCAACGGTGCCAAAGGAGCGCGACACGACGCCGCCCTGCACGGAACTCGTCACCTCAAGCGAGAGCGTGTTGGAGATATCCGCCGCCTGAATGGCATAGCTTGTGCCTGTTCCAACGATCATGGTTCCGCGCTTCCAGGTGTAGGTCAGCGTCCCTGTGTTGTTTGTGGACGAGAGATTAGCGGTCATCGTGATGCCGTATCTCGCCTCACCGCTGGAAAGGATGGTGCCTGTCAGCGTCGGCAGGGTGGTGAGGTTTGCACCCGCGCTTGCAGGAGAAGCAAGCACCGTGCTTGTCTCCGCAACGCGTTGATAGAACGTATATGTGGCTCCCGCAACCAGATTGTTAAAGGTGGTTGTGCTCTGCCAATAGGTACCGCCGAGCGAGTATTCATATCCGCTCACGGCGTTGAGTGTAATCGTAGTCGCCGTTGCGCTTGCCATGGTCGGCGCAGCGGGCGCTGTTGTGTTCGCCGCCTTTTTCACCGTAGCCGTGGTCGCAGAGATGGTACCGTTCTGATCGGTGGTGGAGATTACGAGCGTCAGCGCCGCGCCAACATCCGATGCGCCGGGTGTATAGCTGGTTCCGGTTCCAACCGTCGATCCGCCACGCTGCCAGGTATAGGTAATCGTGCCGGAGGCATTGGTGGTTCCGGTGATGGAGCCCGTCAGCGCCACGCCGGACTGCGCAGTACCAGTGATGGTTGCTGTTCCGGTGAGCGTGGCCTTGAGTGTAATTGTCGTCTTAGTGCTCGCATCCGAAGCAAGCGTGGTTGTCGTCTCCTTCACACGCTGGTAGAAGTCATAGGAAGCACCAGCGGCCAGGCCGGAAAATGTCGGGTCACTCTGCCAGGTTGTTCCACCAAGCGAGTATTCATATCCGCTTACGGTCATCAACGTAACCGACGTAGTGGTCGTGCTTGCCGCCACAGGTGCTGTCACGGAGCCGCTATAGGGTGCTTTTGTGATGGTTCCCGTTGTGTCGGAGAGCGTCCCATTGGTGAGCGTCGCATCGGTGACATCCAGACGGATCACCTTGTTGAGATCGTCAGCCGTGACCGTGTGTTTGGTGGAGGTACCGCCGGACTCCAGCAGGGTATCCACCCCGCCGTCCACGCGCACCCATTGGAACTTAATACCGCTAGGATCCGGCTGGTTGAGATCGGAAACGGTTCCGCTGAGTTCGCCGCCGAGATACTCGTTGCCGGAGATTGCGACAGAGCCCGTCAGCGTCCCGTCCGTGCGGGTGTAATATACCTCCAGCTCACCGGAGAGCGTGTAGGATGAAAGATCAACGCCGTTGGTCTTGGTGCCGTTGACATAGACGGTCTTGACCGGCACATAGCTTCCGTCGCTCGTGTTGGTGACGGAGATCGCGCTGCCGTTGGCAACCGCCTGCCCGCTAACGATGTCCGCGCCGCCCGCCTGAAGGGTCTGGCTGTTTGTTTTGGTATAGATAACAAGCGTGCCGCCCGCATCTGCGGTCGTGAACGTCCCCGTTGCGACTGCGCTGGGGATAGAGGATGCCTCGAACGCGCCTTCATCGGCCGTTACAGTATAGTTCGTATTGGGAGTCAGCGAAATCGCCGGGCTAAAGTCACTGAGCTTGTAGCTCACATACCAGGGACCCGTGCTTGCGTTGCCGATCCGGGTTCCACTAGTCGCAGATGCAACGGAGGGTGATCCGCCGTCGGGTGTAATGGTAATGTTCTTCCCGCTCCCCAGCGAGACATTCTCACTCAGCGAGAAAATAATCCTCTGGTTACCGGAGGTAGAAGCCCCCGTCGAAGGAGAATACAGTGTCGCAGTTGGTCCACCCGCTGCCAGCGCAGCGGCGGGAACCACCAGCGCAAGCGCAAGCACGATCCATAGTGCGAGCAGCCTGTTGTTGAGTTTCATTGTTCGGTTCATAAGCTCTCCTTTCCGTACATGCGGCGCTAGGTCTGCCGCCTGTCGGTTGCTTGGGTTTTGTCTTTTTCGGGAGGCCGCCGTTTCCTTGGGCACTTTACCAACGTTTTGGTGAAGCGCCGTTTACTGTCGGGAGGTGTCATGGACGAATCAAATCTTGTTCGTAGAACCAGTATGCCACATTCGTTTTTGTATTGCAAACGGCCAAACCCGCTTCTATATACAACACTTGGCAAATTGGCAAATCGTTGCAGATCGTTTTCATTTTCTTCTATTTTTCCACAAAAAAATCTGCCGGAAGATCTTCCGGCAGATGCGCCAATTGTTGTGTTTTATCTACAGTGACTTTTGCAGAGCAAGAAACCGACGATACAGCGCGTCATATTCGCAGCCGCAATCTCCGCATTCCTCGTTTGCCTGCTCCACGGCGGCGATGAGTTCGTCCTTGCAGCTCTCGCCCGCCAGATATGCGCTGGACGGTGCGGAGATGAGCTCCCACCCCGAATCTGCAAATCGCTTGAGGATGGATCTTAATTCATACTCTTCCATGACCGCTTGCCCTCCTGTAAACAAAAATTAGGATGTTTGCCTGGGGGTTTGTGCCATTTGGGGGTAGGTTTAGTCCTGTTTTGCGCGGGCTTTCTCCCGCTCCTCTTCTTCCTTCATTGCCGAATAGCGGATTGCGCTGTCGCTCTCATCCCAAAGGCGCTCCATATTATAATATTTGCGCTCTTCGGGGTAGAAGATATGCACGAGAATATCCGCATAATCCAGCACAACCCATTTGCCTTCGCCGTAGCCTTCGGTGCGCCGCAGCGTCAGCCCCAGCTCGTGTGCCTTGTGGTCGAGTTCGTCCGCAATGGCCTTCACCTGCTGGGTTGCTCGCCCGCTGCAGATGATAAACCAGTCCGCAATGATGGTCTTGTCCGCCACATGAATGGCGACGATGTCGCTGGCTTTTTTGTTGTAGAGAATCTCGCAGACGCCCAGCGCCTTTTGTTTAATGGCTTCGTTCAATTGCTTTCCTCCGTTAGTTGTTTTCCAATCATTTAATCAACAATCACCTGTTTTGTTCTGTTTGCTTCTATTCTGGTCGTAAAACGCCATGGCCCGCATGGACGCCGGATGCGTCTTCCAGCCTTTTTTTTCGATCAGCTGACAAACACGCCCCAGCGCATATTGCATGAAGGGATCAATGTCCTTCGTCAAGCGGATGCGGTAGTCCTCCACGCCGGGAAACGTGCGCGTCGGCTCAATCAGATCCGCGGCGTACACCATCGCGTCAAAGTCCGTCATGCCCCAGTCTCCCGTGGTGTGCAACCGTATGGCGCGCAGGATGGTTTCGTCTGTAATGCCGTATTCCATCTTGGCAAGCACTGCACCTGCAAACGCGTGATGCACAGGCGCAATGCCCGTTTCATCGCCGGAGAGTATCTCCTGCCGCAACGGATCGAGACACTTTGCGCAGTCGTGCAGCAACGCCGCGATGCGCGCGCGCTTTGCATCCTGATTCCAAAGCTGAGCAATCCTCGCCGCCGC
>JAEWYV010000216.1 GCA_023458615.1 Bacillota bacterium | reverse complement strand
TTCATCCTCAGTCCTCCAGCCGATAGCCGACTTTGGAAACGGCCTGAATTGCATCCTCAAGGCCGAGTTTCTTTCTCAGATGTGTGATATGAATGTCCACCGTCCGCGTGCCGCCCGCAAAATCGATACCCCAAATTTCACTCAGCAGCCGTTCCCGTGTGAGTGTACAGTTTTTCAGCCGTACCAGCTTTGCCAACAGATCGAACTCAAGCGGTTGCAGGGAGATGACTTTGCCGCATTTCGTTACGGCGCGTTGTTCGGTGTCTATAGTGATGTCGCGATAGCGCAATACGCGATTGAGTTTTCCAGTGCGGTCGAGAATCTTCTCGATGCGAACGAGCAACTCCAGCATCTCAAAGGGTTTTACGATGTAATCCTCCGCGCCGCCGCGCAAGCCCTTCACCCGTGAGCCGACGTCACTGCGCGCGGTGAGATAGAGGGCTGGGATGTTGTATTGCTGCATGTAGTCCATCAGCGCAAAGCCGTCCAGCCCCGGCAGCTGAATATCCAATAGCGCAAGATCATAGGAGTGATCATTTTGCAGATGGATTACTGCGGCGAGCCCGTCGTCGATGATGTGATAGTCATAGCCGGACAGATCGAGATTTAGCGCAATGCTCTCGGAGATGTTGCTATCGTCCTCCACGATCAGTATCCGGTTCTTCGCCATCGTGCCGCCTCCTTTGGAAATTTCTTGTCCTTACTCCATTCTACTGATCAATACAGTTCAGGGGAAGAGCAATACTGCTTTCTTTTTTGTTATCTTTTTGTTACCATGTTGACGCGAGAGAAAAGAGAATACAACAAAGCCCGCTTCACGGCGGGCTTGTGTGGCAGAGGAAATGATACAGCTATGTTTGTAGAGGATGATTTACACGAAGCCGCGCGGGCGATCACATCCGCGCTGCATAAGAGTGAAAAGGCGATTCTCAAATTAAAGGAAAATTCGCCGCAATATCGAATCACCCGTGAAAGCATCGGCGCATACCAAATTGCGCTGGTGTTGATTGCGCAGGAGCAAGGGGAGCATCCCGCGCCACCGTTCACCGCCGCAGAGCGGTTGCAGGCAGAAGCCGCGTTTGCTTCCATGGTTACCCGCGTGGAAAAGATTTTGCCCAAGTTTGCCCCGGGCACGCCGCAGCATACCCTCGCGGTGCGCAGGATCCGGGCGTTTGAGATTGCGGGGGAGTTGATAAATCAGCAATTGGAAGCGTTATAAAACTTTTTATCTGCAAAACAAAACCCGCTGTCAGGCGGGTTTTGCTGTATCTAAATCTATTGCATTTCTACATATCGTTTATAGCTATCCATAATGGATTGCCAACCGGCACGCTGAAGTTCGATTGAGTTCTCCGATTCGGCTTCAAACGTTTCGGTGATCTTGGTGCCGACGTGCACCCCTTCAAACAAAACGGTTACCTTGCGCCCGTCGCCTATTGTATATGCGATCAATCGATATGGCTCTACCGCGTCGTAGACGCCCCCGAAATCAAAGCCAAACTTTCCATCTCTGGACTCCATGCGGGAGGAAAAGCTGCCGCCCGTTCGCAGATCCTGTGTGGCGGAGGGGGTGTGCCAGTCGTCGGACGCCTGATTCCACTGCGTAATATGCTGTGGTTCCGTCCAATACGCCCATGCGAGCTCCGGAGAAACGGCAACGGTTGTTGTGACTGTGATGCTGATTCGGTTTTGTTCTTCCATTGGTACATGCCGCCTTTCTGGTTGGTTTGGTCAAATTGAATATCGTACGGCATCTGAGCAACCTGACGAAGGGGATCAATCGACGAAGTCAAACTCCCATTCGCCAAGGCGGATGCTGTCGCCATCCTTTGCGCCCATCTCGCGCAGCGCCGCGATGATGCCGTTTCTGACCAGCATCTGCTGGAAGCGGCGCATGGAGATGTCGTCATCCGGATCGGTGGAGTCGAGTAGTTTTTCCACATCGCCGCCGGTCACTTCAAACACGCCATCGTCGCCGCGCGCGATATGGAAGCCCGGCGCATAGCTCGGCGCCTCCACCAGATCGGTCTCTTCATAGCGCAGAACGGGGGGCAGGGTATCGAGCACCTGCACAATACGGTCCAGCAACGCCTCAAACCCCTGTACGGTTGCCGCTGAGACGGGGAACACCTCCACGTTGGGATACGCCGCCTGAAAGCGCGCAAGATTTTCCTCCGCCTCCGGCAGGTCGGTCTTATTTGCGGCAACAAGCTGCGGAATCTCCCCAAGCAACGGGGAAAATTTGACCAGCTCAGCGTTGATCTTTTCGTAGTCCTCAATCGGGTCGCGCAGTTCGCTGCCCGCGATGTCGAGCACGTGCACGAGCATGCGCGTGCGCTCGATATGCCGCAGGAAATCGTGACCGAGTCCTGCGCCCTCCGCCGCACCCTCGATCAGACCGGGAATATCCGCCAGCACGAACGAGCGGTTGTGGCGGGAGGCCACACCGAGGTTTGGGGAAAGCGTGGTGAAGTGATAGGCCGCGATCTTCGGCTTTGCGGCGGTGAGTACGGAGAGGATGGTTGACTTTCCGACGGAAGGCAGACCAACAAGGCCAACATCCGCAATGGATTTGAGCTCCAGCTCCACCTCATATTCCGTCGTCTTAATGCCCGGTTGCGAAAAGCGGGGGGCCTGCTTGGTCGCGGTTGCAAACTTCGCGTTGCCCTTTCCGCCTCGTCCGCCGCGGAGGATGATGCGCTCCTTGCCCGCTTCGCTCATGTCGGCCAAGATGGAACCGCTCTCCAGATCGCGTACGATGGTGCCGACAGGAACACGAATGACCAGCGGCTTTCCGTTTTTGCCGCTGCTGAGTTCCGGTTTGCCCGGCTCGCCGTTTTCGGCGCGGTAGAACCGCTGAAACTTAAAGTCCAACAGTGTGGTCATATGCGGATCGGCAAAGAACACAAGGTCTCCGCCGCGTCCGCCGTCTCCGCCGTCAGGGCCGCCCTGCTGCACGTATTTTTCACGATGGAAGGAGGCGTGTCCGTCGCCGCCGTTGCCGGCCTTGATGACGATGCGCGCTTTATCAACAAATTGCATGGGATACCTTAATCTTTCTTTTTTGTCGGTTTCGTTTGCTTGGCAACAACCGGTTTAGCCGTTGCTTTTTGCGCGGACTGCACATATTCGCAGAGTTGATTGAGCGGGCAGATGTCGCACTTTGGCTTTCGCGCGTCGCAGATCTGCCGCCCGTGATAAATCAGCCAGTGGTGCGCCGCCGTCCAGTTTTCGCGTGGAATCGCCTTTTGCAACTGCTCCTCGGTTTTCTCCACATTGCTGGCCTTGGCGAGGCCAATGCGATTGCTCACGCGGAAGACGTGTGTATCCACCGCGATGGCGGGGATGCCGAAGGCATTGCTGCCAACCACGTTTGCGGTCTTTCGTCCGACGCCGGGCAGCGTTTGTAATAGCTCCAGATCGGCGGGCACTTCGCCGCCGAATTTCGCCATCAGAATCCGCGAGGTTTCAAGGATATGTTGCCCCTTCATGCGGTAGAATCCGCAGCGCTTGATGTAGGGGAAGAGTTCCTCCTCCGTCATAGCGGCCATCTGTGCGGGCGTGTTGGCGACGGGAAACAGCTCCTTTGTGCACTGGTTTACCATAACATCCGTACACTGCGCGGAGAGGATGGTCGCAACCAGCAGCTCAAAGGGCGAGGTAAAATCCAGCGCGGGTTTCGCGTTTGGATAACTGCTCGCGAGAATGGCGAGTGCTTCGGTTTTTTGCGCGCGGGTAAGCATCAGGTTCGAATCTTTCCGTTGTATTTGCGCACGATGATATGCGCAAGTGAGAGCGCCTGGTCGAGAATCTCCTTCTCGTCCTGCCCTTCGAGCATGATGCGAACGAGTGGCTCCGTGCCGCTGGCGCGGATGAGCACACGCCCGTTTTTGCCGAGCTTGCTCTCGATTTCGCGGGTCAGCGCGGCGAGCTCGTCGTCCGCCATGGCGTCGGCCTTCTTGTCGTTTTCGACGATGACGTTGACCAGCACCTGCGGATATTGCGGAATGCGCGCGGCGAGCTTACTTAGACGCTTCTTGCTCTCTGCAACCACGCCGAGGATGGAAATGGCGCTCATGATGCCGTCGCCCGTGGTGTTTTTGCTCAGCAGGATGATGTGTCCGCTCTGTTCACCGCCGATGGCGTAGCCGTTTTGCAGCATGCTTTCGAGCACATAGCGGTCGCCAACCTTGGTTTCCACAATGCTGATGCCCGCGTCCTTGAGCGCGTTTTTGAGGCCCAGGTTGCTCATAATGGTCAGTACGAGCGTATCCTTTGCAAGCGTGCCGTGGGCATGCATGGAGAGCGCGAGGATGCCCATGGCCTGATCGCCGTCTACGATATTGCCATATTCATCGCAGGAGATCAGGCGGTCTGCGTCGCCGTCAAAGGCAAAGCCGAGATCCGCGCCGTAGTTTACAACCATCTCTTGCAACCGTTCCGGATGGGTGCTGCCGCAGTGGTCGTTGATGTTGATGCCGTCCGGCGCACAGGATTTTGCGATCACCTCCGCACCAAGCCGCTCGAACACCTCTTTTGCGATAAATGAAGCCGCGCCGTGCGCGCAATCCAGCACGATGCGCAGCCCTTCGAAGCGGTATTCGGACTGTTCGACCAGATAGTCGCAATAGTCCTTCTTTGCGCGGACAGCGGAGATGATACGCCCGACTTCGCGTCCTTCGGGATGCGGGAGCGCCTCGCCGCTGGTGATGATGGCTTCAATGCGATCTTCGATCTCATCCGAAAGTTTAAAGCCGTTCTTATCAAACCACTTGATGCCGTTGAACTCCATGGAGTTGTGGCTGGCGGAGATCATAACCGCCGCGTCCGCCTCATACAGGCGCACAAGATAGGCCATCGCAGGGGTCGGCAGGATGCCGACATCCAGCACGTCGCCGCCGACGGAGCAGATGCCAGCGGAGAGCGCCGCGCCCAGCATGGGGCCGGATTTTCTCGTATCCATGCCGATGAGGATGCGCGGGGAGTGTACCTCGTTGGTCAGCACATAGGCGCCAACCGCGCCGATCTTGTAAGCCAGATCACAGTTCAGGTCGCGGTTCGCGATGCCGCGAACGCCGTCGGTTCCAAAGAGTCTTGCCATAGGGATATGATTCTCCTATCGTTGTTCAAGATTTTTCCGCAACGCGTTTGCGGCAGAGTTAGGCGGCGCTCACCAGCCTCAATGGCAGGAGATGAACTCCAGCGCGCTGGTGGCGGCAACCGCGCCATCTGCGCAGGCGGTGACCACCTGGCGAAGCGGCGTGTTGCGGATATCGCCCGCGGCATAAACGCCGGGGATGTTGGTTTTCATGAGCGCGTCGGTGACGATGCTACCGCCTTCGTTGAGGATGACAATGTTTTTCACAAGCTCCGTCTGCGGCGTGATGCCAACCGCGACAAACACACCGGTGACGGACAGAACGGTTGTTTCATTCGTCTTGAGACTCCGAATTTCGAGACCCTCTACCTTCTTTTCGCCGATCAGTGCGGCGGGAACAGAGGAGAGCGCAAAGTGGATGTTTGGCACTGTCTTGGCTTTTTCTACCAGCACGGCAGCCGCGCGGAATTCATCACGGCGGTGCACAATGGTTACGCTCGAGCAAAAGCGGGAGAGATATAGCGCGTCCGAAACCGCCGTGTCGCCGCCGCCGACCACCGCGACCGCTTGCTCCTTAAAGAACGCGCCGTCACAGGTTGCGCAGTAGCTGATGCCTGCGCCGGTGAGCTCGTCCTCCCGCGGGATGCCGAGGGGACGCGCGTGCGCGCCCATGCAGAGGATTACGGCCTTTGCCGTGTCCTCGCGATCGGGCAACAGAATGCGTTTTTCGTTTTCGCAGAGCACAAGGCCGGTTGCTCCGGCATACTCTACCTTGAGTCCGAATTTTTCCGCCTGCTTTTGCAGAAGCGAGCCGACCTCATAGCCGACCACACCATCTGGAAATCCCGGATAATTTTCAACCAACGGCGTTTTTGCAATCTGCCCGCCGGGGAAGAGCTCCTCATAGAGGGTGACACTCGCGCCGCCGCGCGCGGCATAAAGACCGGCCGTTAAACCGGCGGGGCCGCCGCCGATGATTGCAATATCAGAATGCATACTAAAGATAACCTCCGCGAAACGCTTAAAAAGTACTTATTAGTATAACGAAGCGGAAGTAAAAAAGCAACGAACGCGGCAAGGGTGCATGGTGACTTGGGCACAGTGCGGTTATTTAGTCGGTGTCCACATGTCCCGGCAGGTAGGCAACCACCATCCGGTCAAAGGGTTCAATGATATAGCCCGCGTCTTCATAGCGTTGGGCTTCATCGTCTTCGGTAATGTAGACAGGGGCGCTGATTTCTTCGGTATGCACAAACTCAAAGACAAATTGCCCGAATGCGGTAGGATCGGGATAATAAGGGCTTTCGTAAATAACCGTGTTATGGTAGTCCTCCAGCGACATACGATTGTAATATAGCACTTTAGAATATCGCGCGTGCATTCTGCAAACAATCGGCTCGTCGGTGTTCTCCTGTGCCCAGAAGATAGCTTCTTTTGTTCCGGGACGGTAGTAACTGGATAGGTCGTACTGTCCATGACCAAAGTAATAACCTGTAAACGCCAGAAAACTGATGCAATAGAGCGCGAGAACCGTCCGTGGTATGGCTTTCCACGATAGTGAGGTAAGTTTGCTAACCCCAACCGCGCAGAACAAAATCAGTGGCAGGTGCAGGCAGTTTGCGCGGTTCACATTAATACCACTGATTAATAGGCAGACGATGAGTGCCGCTAATAGTTGAATCAGCGCAAAGGTTTTCAATTCGAATCGCTTTTCACGAACGCTTTTTATCCAGTCCTGCACGGTCTCCACGACACCAAGCAAGATGATTGGCAAGGAAAACATATAGTATAGCCCATATGCGGGGAAGGAACTGCGGATGCCGGTATCAGATTGCTTAACGAGCATACTCCAGAGATTGGAAATTGTGTTAAATCCCAGCAGATTGCCCAATCGCAGTTCGGCGCTGCGCCAGGATCCCAGCTTGGGGATAGAAAACCATGCGGTTTTGATCTCTGGAATCCAGTAATGATTGACGACATTTAAAACAAGCAGCGGCAACGCGATCAGACCGAGCAGAACAACAAAACCTGCGGTATACCAGGTGATTCGTGCGCGCTTCATCAACAGAGCGTAGAGGATTTGCAGTACCAATATGATTGGAACCACCAGCCAAAGAATGGCGTAGGTATAGAGCGAGAGCCCGTACAAGAAGGCGGAGAGCAAATAATAAGCCGGATGTTTCTCCAGCGCTAAGATGAAAGCGTATAACCCGAAGAAAAGAAACGCAGGGGCTAGGTTGGACTCCAGCGCCCAGCGGCTCATCATGATATGCCACGGATTGATGACCAGAAGAAACAGACCGATCATGGCTGTCTTTTCGTCGAAAATGCGTTTTAAGATCAAATAAAATACAGGCAGCGTGGCACAGGCGATGATTGCTTGCGGAAGACGGACAGTAAGGTCGGACATGCCAAACAACTGAAAAAGAGGAATCATCAGGTAGATTTCCAGCGCGTTCATGCCGTTGCCCCAAGCCTCAAAGTAGACCGGGTTGTGGTATCCGGTGATATCCACCCCTTCGGTATATGTTGTATAGGCTAGATATCCGGCCATGGCCTCGTCCTGATCGATGCCGGACGGCAAGGAACCAAGATAGATCATGCGTACCAATATTCCGATTATCAACAATAAAAAAAATAAAATTCGAATAGACTTTTTTGAGTCCAGCCAGTGTGCTACGTGCATGAACACTCACCCCACAATTTTATCATGTACAGTATAACACTGTTTCCAACGCATGCGTGGATGAAAGATCAACTTTTTTGGATTTATTCGTGCTTGCGCGGAATTGATTTGACTGGATTTGAGCGTCTGATTATACTATCAAGAGACTCTATCAAAAAGGAGTGCATCCATGCGTCCAAACAGCCTGTTTTTTGATCGAGGAGGCGCGAAGGGCTTCTCCCGCATCATATCTCTATTGATCACCGCCGTTTTTCTGGCGTTTGTTGGATATATTCTGATTCGCTACAAATACTTCACCTATATTTTGCGCGAGGAATTTTTGACCACGCCGAAATTCGGCTGGCTGATGATCGGATATGTGGTGTTGTTTGCGGCGTTTGTTCTGGTGTTACGCTGGGCAAACTGCCGTGTGCGCCGGATGCCCGCACTCTGGGCGTTGGCGATTTTTCTAGTTGCGCTTGCACCTCGTGTTTACTTTTACACGCGGATTCATTATGTGCCCACGAGTGATTTCACGAACTTCTATAACATGGGCATCTTTTTTACGCAGGGGCGGTTTGCCGAGATCGCCAAAATTTCTACGGATTATCATATTGCGAGTTTCTCCGGCCTTGGGGTGATCAACGGACTGACCATGAAAGCGTTTGGCACGGATATCCGCTCGTTTCAGTTGGTGCAATGCGTGATCACCTCGCTTTCGAGTGTGATGGTCTATCTCATCGCACGCCGCTTTGACGAGGGTAGCGCACCTGCGGTGGGGCTTTTGTTTGCACTCTATCCGGCGAATATCGTGTTTTCGCAGGTGACAAGCAACCAGCATCTTGCCGTACTGCTGTCCCTGGCATCGATTCTGTTTATGCTTCGCGCGCTCTCATCGGAGCGGCGCGTTCGCGCGGGCGTGTACTCTGCGCTCTCGGCGTTGATGCTTGTTTTGAGCTTTTATATGCATCCATCCACCGTCACGACGCAGATTGCCTACGCCATTCTCTGGCTGGTGCTGTTTTGCTCCACGCTGCGAAACAAAAAGGAACTACTGCGGTTGGCGATCGTTCTGGTTGCGTTTTGCGCGGTGTTCTATGGCGTCCGCACGGGGGCAAACGCCGCCATGCAGGAGGCGGGGCTCTCCGAACCGGCGGGCGTGGACTCCTCCATGCTGACCAAGATCGTCATCGGCCTCAACCGCGAAACAAGCGGCGCTTATTCGCCAACCGACTGGGGCATGGTCTGGCGGCAGCCGGAGAGCGAGCAGAACGCGTTTTGCATCAAGATTATAAAAGAACGTCTCACGCAGGGGGATCTGCTGGGGCTGTTTGACACCAAGATCATCCGTCTTTGGATGGTAAAGGACACCTGCTTTGGCTGGCCGTTTTACGGAATTTCCGCTGTGCCGGATGATCTGACGCAATTGATTCAGGGTTATATGCTGCTGGACTTCTTCTATGTGGCGGCGGTATTCCTCTTTGCCTGGATCGGTGCATTGCTTAGGCGCCGCGGGAGCGTGGGTGATCTGCTCCTGCTGATCTTGCTTGGGTGCATGGGCGTCTATCTGCTCATCGAGATTCAGACGCGCTATCGCTACTTTGCCATGCCGCTGCTGATGATCTTCGCAGCATATGGCGTTTTTGCAATCATTGGCTCGCAGGGCAAAAAAAAGCAGGCGGTTGCCTGCGTGAATACGGGTAATATGGGCGGCATCTTTGCTGCGATGGACGCGGAAACACTCAGTTTTTCAAGCCAAAAACAGAACGAGGGGGATCATTCTGCAATGGATCAGAAAGAACAAACACAACCCAATACAATACAGCCTGGCGGCAGACTGGCCTATCAGGATGTCAACGCAAAGACCATTGACCATTGGGTGGAGAAGGGCTGGCAATGGGGATTGCCCATTACGCATGAACAATTCCTCGCGGCCCAGAAGGGCAACTGGAGCATTGTGCTTACGCCGACAAAACCCGTTCCGGCGGAGTGGTTTCCCGCGTTAAAGGGGCTCGATCTGCTGGGTCTTGCCTGTGGCGGCGGGCAGCAGATGCCGTTGTTCGCGGCCTCCGGTGCGCGCTGCACGGTGCTGGATTATTCTGAACGTCAGCTGGAGAGCGAACGCATGGTTGCAAAGCGCGAGGGGTATGATATCAACATCGTCCGCGCAGATATGTCCAAACCCCTGCCGTTTGCCGATTGCTCGTTTGATGTCATCGTACATCCGGTTTCCAACTGCTATATTCGCGAGGTGGAGCCGCTCTGGCGCGAGTGCTTCCGAATCCTCAAGCCCGGCGGAGTTCTGCTGGCGGGGTTGGACAATGGCATCAACTACATACTGGATAACGACGAAAAGGTGCTGACCCATAAACTGCCGTTTGACCCGCTGAGCGATCCTGCGCTTTATGAGGAGCTCATCAACAACGACGACGGCGTGCAGTTTTCCCATACGATGGAGGAACAGGTGGGCGGACAGCTCAAGGCCGGGTTTGTGCTGACACACCTGTTTGAGGATTACAATGGTGAGGGTAGGTTGCACGAGTTCCATGTGCCAACGTTTGTTGCCACCCGCGCAATTAAGCCAAAAGAATAAAGAAAATTAAACGATCGATCGCATTCGAAAGCCGCTTTTATCAGCGGCTTTTTCGCGCAGTGCCTGTTCGTCCAAGATCCAGTAACCGTCCGGCCGTTTCTCTAAAAGACCTGCTTCACAGAGCGACTTGAGCGTACGCAGCAGGTGTCGATAGCTCACCCCGAGCTGCTCGGCAGCGTTGGTCAGCCGTTCCGAGAAGCACCCGTTCTGTGCGCTCTGCAGGATATAGGCGCACAGGCGTGCCTCAAAAACGCTCAGTATAATGCCCGTGGTGCTTGTCACACTGGCATGGAGCTTTTTAGAAAGTCCATTTGCCACGCGCAGCACGAACGGCAAATGATTGAGTAGTTGCTGCCGATAAATCGTAAGCGGAAGCCCGATGCAGGTAAGTGCGCTGAGCGCCTGTGCGGAGGAGATTGCCTCGTGCTGCCCCATCATCAGCTCGACGTCGCCCATGATGCCTTCCGAGAGATAATAGGCGAGCAGCAGACTGTGTCCGCTTGCGTCGCTCATGCATACCTTCGCCTTGCCTGAGAGCAGGATGTAGAGATACTCAATCTCGCGCCCCTCCAACAGGAACCATTCGCCGCGCTCATAGCGAATCAACTGGGCAAAGGAAGGATCCAGCTCGCCGAGGTTATACTCCGCCAACTTTTCATAATACTGCGGCGGGAGTTTTTGTTTTTGCATCCTGTTTTCCCGTCTCCCTATCTGAAATCTACCGGCAATAGTGTGACATATGTCATATGTCCTGTCAAGTAAACCACGTATACTCAAGGTGTCCCAAAAAGAAACGCACGAAAAACGCGCAGAATTGCGCTGGACAAATGAGATTCGGAGTGAGAGAAATGTATTATCTGGCATCCCTGGTCATCGGCATATTGGTTGCCGTTATGATTACCATCAACGGCGGGCTGACTACGCTCTATGGCGTATATTCTGCGACCGT
>JAEWYV010000215.1 GCA_023458615.1 Bacillota bacterium | reverse complement strand
GATCAGAGGCAGACGATTATGCAGGGCAAACTCCGTGAGAATGACGATCTTGTCTCCGACGACGGTACCCATACTGCCCATCATGAAATAGCTGTCCATGACCGCGAGCGCGGTGCGCTGTCCCTTGATGGTCGCCTTGCCGATGACCACACCCTCCTGCATCTTGGATTTTGCACGCTCTTTTTCGAGTTTGGTGCGATAGCCCGGAAACGAGAGCGGGTCGCCCGCCTCGGTTTCACGCTCAATTTCGATGAAGCTCCCGCTGTCTACAATCGCCTCTATGCGGCGGTAGGCCGGTTGGCGAAAGAGATTGCCGCAATAGGGACAGGTCGCGTCCCCCGCGAGCACCACATCTGCCACCAGATCCCGCCCGCAGCGGGTGCAGCGGAGCATATCGAGCTCGCTGGCGGAAAGCTGCCCTTCCAGAGGGTCAGCTTGATCCAGCCGTTCGGTAAATAGATTCATGGCAGCCTCCCTAAATAGCGCGGCAGAAACTGCTGCTCAATCCATTTGGTGTGCACATTGCCCATTTTATAGTCGGGGTCGTTGAGCATGGCCCAGGCCAGATCGGCGTTATGCTCAATGCCCTCAATACCGAGTTCATTCAGCGCGGCGCAGGAGAGGCGGATTGCCTCCTCGCGATCGTCCGCATAGGCGATGAGCTTGAGCACCATGGAATCATAGTAGGGCGAAATCTCATCCCCCGCCGCGTACCCGCTATCTACACGGATGCCGCTACCGCCGGGCAGGCGCATCGTTTGAATGACGCCCGGCGAAGGACGAAAATTTTCCGCTGGACACTCGGCGTTGATGCGGCATTCGATGGCGTGTCCGCGCGGGATCAGATTTTCCTGCGCAATGCGGATATGATGCCCCAGCGCCACTTGAATCTGCGCCTTGACGAGATCTAGGCCGAAGATGCTCTCGGTAATCGGGTGCTCTACCTGAATGCGCGCGTTCATCTCCATAAAGAAAAACCGCCCGTCTCGCGTGAGCAGGAATTCGACCGTTCCGGCATTTTGATAACCAACTGCGCGGGCGATGTCCACCGCTGTTTGCTCAATCGCCGTCAAGGTTTCG
Source organism: Bacillota bacterium (assembly GCA_023458615.1). Lineage (GTDB taxonomy): Bacteria > Bacillota > Clostridia > Christensenellales > CAG-138 > UBA7703. The sequence continues at coordinate 9,788 of JAEWYV010000215.1, read as the reverse complement.
GTGGGCACGTTTGCCGCCGGAGCCTCCTCAATGAGTTTTTGGTTCTTGCGCTGCAGGGTGCATTCCCGCGTGCCTAGATGCAGCACGGTGCCATGCGTATCCGCGAGAATCTGCACCTCGATGTGCCGCGCCTCAGGCAGATATGCCTCCAGATAGACGCTGCCGTCCCCAAAGGCCAGCTCGGCCTCACGCCGGACGAGTGGAAACTCCCGCTCCAGTGCGCAAGCATCCTCCACAATACGGATTCCCTTGCCACCGCCGCCCTTTGCCGCCTTAATCATCAGTGGATAACCGATCGTTTTCGCGGCAGCTATCGCTTCCTTTAGACTCTCCACCGTGCCCTCAGAACCCGGTACGACGGGAAAGCCGTTTGCGATCATGGTCTTGCGCGCAGCTTCCTTGTCGCCCAGAACGCGCATGGTCTCCGGCGCGGGGCCGATGAAGCGGATATCCACTTCGCGGCAGGCCTCCGCAAACGCGTCGTTTTCCGAGAGAAAACCGACACCGGGGTGCAGCAAATCCGCGCGGTAGGCCTTCGCCGCCGCGAGGATTGCGTCGATATTTAGATAGCTCTTGTCCGCCGGACGCGGACCGATGCAGACGCTCTCATCCGCAAGGCGCACAGGCAGACTCTTTTCGTCGTTTTCGGAATAGACCGCAACGCTTTTCAGCCCCAGCTTTTTACAGCTGCGGATGATGCGCACGGCAATCTCCCCGCGATTGGCAACCAGTACCGTCTGCATGTTAGTTTCCTTCGCTCAGCAGAAACAGCCCGTCGCCCGCAGTAACTGTCGCGCCGTCCGTCGCAAGAATTGCTTGCACCACGCCACTCTTTGGGGAACGAATTTCGTTCATGGTTTTCATGGCTTCGATAATGCAGAGCGTATCGCCCTTGTTGACACGCGCGCCAGCCGAGACAAACGGTTCCGCGCCGGGTTCCTTTGCCAGATAGAATACGCCGGAGATCGGCGAACGGACGGCGTCCTTTGCCTCCAATTCCGCAGTTTCCTGCCGTGGCAGCAGCACAGGTTGCGCCGCCGAGGCAGGCGCCGTAAAACAGCGTTCAAGCGTCAGGTGAATATCCTGCACCTGCACCTCTACTCTGGTGAAAGAGGACTTTTCCGCCCGATCCATCAGTTTGAGGATTGCGTCAAGCTCCATCCCAATATTCCTTTCGGTATAAAAAAAGTATGATTCCGTGTGTTGTTTGCGCACTGTTTTCCAACCCCTGCGGCGGTATAAAAAAATGATTCCGCATTTAGTTAGCAGTGCTAACAAACTTGCGCAGAATCATAACACGGCATGTTTTTCTTGTCAAGGCTATGCCGTATGCCTCTATGAAATTGTGAAGTCGCAAAAATAGTATACGGATTCGCATTATTTGTTGAATAACGCGGGCTGCATGCTGCAAAAAGTGCAAAACCAGCAGATAATTAGCGGTTCTCCTGCTATTCTTTCATACGCGAATGAGAAACAAATCTTCGCAAATCCGGGCGGATTATGCAGCACTTAAACGCGCAGATGATTGAAAAAGTTCACAAGCGCCTGCATGGATTTCAGCACCTCGGGATACTCGGAAACATGAAAATCGCGAATGACACTGCCGATGAGCATATCGTGAAACTGCTTGTGTTTTTTGCACATGAGCTCGCCGGATTCGGTGAGTTTCAGGATGCTCTTTCTTCCGTCGTCCTCCGCGCGTGTCTTGATGAGAAATCCCTTCTCGACAAGGCGGTTGACGGAGACGCTGACCGTCGCCTTGGTGACACCGAGCATCTCGGCAATCTGCGTGAGCGTCGCCTCCGGAATATCCTGAACAATCTCCAGCGCATGCATCTCCGTGCGGCTGAGGTTGCCGTTGGCAAGTTTAGATACGCTCTGCTCCTGCAAGCGCAAAACGCTGTAAAACATATCCTTGAGGGCTTGGTTGAGCAGCAGCTCAATCTCTTGGTCGGTCATTTTCTCTCTCCTTCTCGCCGGGCAAGCGAAACTCGTCTGTACTACGAACTAATTTATCATATCATATGTCGCCAAAAAAACAAAATGCAAGCAGATATCACGAAATGTTCACGCTAAATACGCGGATGAATGGTTGCAGTTGTATATAACACGTACTATAATATTTCCCATAAATACAAGACAAAACTCGGATGATTCGCTTAACGAAACAGACCGAATTTGGAGAAAATCAAGGAGGGTTGTATCTATGGTCCACAAGGTCGTAAAGGGAGATAACCTGATCAAAATCGCGGCAAAGTATAAAACAACGCCAACTGACATCATGAAGCTCAACCCCATCATCAAAGATCCCGGTCACATTGAGATCGGCTGGGAACTGAAGATTCCGGAGTCCAAGCCCGTGAAGTACGTTAGCTATACCGTTGTTGCGGGGGACAAGCTTGCGTCGATCGCCAAGGCGTTTAAAACCACGGTTGCCGCCATCGTCGCCGCAAACCCCACCATCAAAGACCCGAATTTGATCCGCACCGGTTCGGTGCTTAAGGTGCCGGATAATCGCTAAACCCATAGAAGCCCATCCCCTGTGACTGTATCGCAGGGGATTTTTGTTTGCCTCTCTGTTTTTCCGATTCCATCTCCTGGCATCCGGAATCTTATATTTTCTCATGTCTATACGATTTTTATCTGTTTTATGATACCATGTTCTACAATTTAACACAGGGTGGTGATTTGCGTGCAAGAGGATATTGCAACCGTACAGAATTACTATGACCAGAACGCAGAGCTGGAGTGGCGGCGGCTGGACGAGCATCCGTTTGAGTTTCTGCTTACCACCTATATGATGGAGCGCTATATCAAGCCCGGAGACAGGGTGCTGGACATCGGCGGCGGGCCGGGACGCTACTCTATTCATTTTGCAAAGCGCGGCTGCGATGTTACACTCGTTGACCTGTCGGAGGCAAACGTGCGTCTCGCGCAGGAAAAAGCCGCCGAGGCTGGCGTATTTATCCAAACCTTTCAGGCAAACTGCCTTGAGTTGGATGCGCTTATGCTCGGGAAGTTCGACCATGTGCTCCTGATGGGGCCGCTGTATCATCTAATCGATTCTACCGAGCAAATTCAGGCAGTCAATTGCGCGCTCGCGCGATTAAAGCCGGGTGGTAAGTTTTATGCGAGCTTTATCCTAACCTTTGCAGGAATCCTGTTTGATCTTAAAAATGGCGGCAATATCGTGGTTGATTCCACGAGTCCCGCCTCGAGTGCCATCATTGGCGCGGTCGTGTCCGGCGACGATTACTGTGGTAAAGCATTTACCCGCGCATGCCTCATGCACCAGCGCAATATACTGCCGTTTTTAGCGCAGTTCCCGCTCAAGAAGCTGCACTTTTTCGGGCAGGAGGGCATCCTCGCCCCGAATGAACCGGAGCTGCTCCAGCGGGAGCCGGAGGAGATTGCCTGTTGGCTGGAGATAGCCAAGCAATATCTGGAGGTGCCGGAGCTTCTGGCGCTCTCCGAGCATGCGATGTATATTGGAGAATCGGTTGAAACACATTAGGCAAATCGCGTATTTTTAAGCCCGCCGTAAGGCGGGCTTTGTACGTGGTCTATCTGGTTTTAAGCACACTTCTTTGCGTTCTTTACCTCATACATCATCTGGTCTGCACGGCTGATAAGATTCTCGTAGGTCAAATCCTGCTGCGGGTTCCATCCCGCGTAACCAATACTCAGACTGATGGGTTTGAGTTCCTGATGCTTGGCGTTCCAGTCGGTCACATTCATTTGGATTCTGGCGATCAGACCAAATGCATCCAGCCCGCGCTCGGCAGGCAACGCAATGCAGAATTCGTCCCCGCCATATCGCGCCAAAAACGCTTCGGAATTTTTGCAGCTTGCCTTGAGTATGTCCGCAACCGCGTTGAGCACACCATCTCCATAAAAATGCCCATAGGTATCGTTGATCTGCTTAAACCCGTCCACATCCATCATAATCAGCGTCAAACCGCCGTTTTTCGATTGATCACGCTCACGCGTTTCCCGCAACAAATACTTGGAAAGCTCACGCCTGTTGTTCAGTCCCGTCAGCGGATCTGCGGAAATCTGGCGATTCTGCGAATCGATATACACAAGTAAGATGGAAACCGAGGCGAGTATCCAGTTCAGGCTCAAGCCGTAAAAGAAAAGCTGCAAGAAACCGCCAAGGGACGGGAGAACCGCAAAGAATGCCATGGTATAGCAGCGTCGCCGATCATCCACCCAGGCAGAGCCTCTCGCCTTGATCAGCGAACGGATGCTGGCGTAGATCAGGTAGGCATAGGAGCAAAAGGCATAGAAATAGACGCCAACCTCACGGTGATAGATATTCTTTGCGTCTATGGTGAAAACAAAACCATATTGCAGATTAAACACCAGCGCAAGTATAAAGAGAACCAACGGGACGGTCGCAATCGTGATGCGCCGCCTTGCCGCACGGATATCGGTACTCAACGCAACCTCTACATAAAGCGACCAGAGGTAGGGAAGGAACACATGGAACGTATAATAGAGCGTCTCCAGGGCATAGTTGAGCTCGCGCGCAAAGAGAAAGCGCTGCCCGTCGATCAACCAACAAGCCGCGTCAATGGTCAGCATTGTAATCATGGTATAGATGAGATTGTTAAAGCGTCTTTGCGCCGCCGAGGAACCGATGGTTTGCCGTTGGGTCACGAGGATAACACCCATTAGAATGATACCTACAGCGCTGATCTCCACATACAGAGCGTTCAGCATGCCCTATTCCCCCCTCATCAAGAGCGACAAATGCGTTGAATCTGTTATTGTATTTTTAACGAGCATCAGAGAATGATTGAATGCATTGGAAGGCTAAAACATTTGATCCGCCCGGCTAAGGCGACGATTCAGCGCTTCACCTTGCTGAATTTACACACTGTAGTATACCATACTTCCCGTACAAAAAAATAGTGGCGTCCCAGTAAACGGATATTCTGCGCTCCAAGTAACCATACGAAGCGCGCTACGGCGCTTTCTCCGCCTCCGCATACGGTATGCCGAGCGCACCGGGGTAGACCAAGACAACCACCTTATCTCCAACAGCCGTCTCCCTATACATCGCTTCGCCAACCATCAGGTCATACGATCGGTCGCTGGTCTTGACCGCTAGATAGTATCGATCGGGCGATTTTCTGCTTGTGCTGATGTGCATTTCTGTAACCGCGCCGTTCCATTTTACCGGCGATTCCCGATCCAACAGATAGTTGATCTCCCCCGTCGCGCCGATTAAATAAATCAGCAATGCAAAGCCAATCCCTAGCAATAGCAGTTTCTGCTTGCGGCATTCCTCCGAACAGAAATAGATCGGGAGCAGTAACCCCAACAGGAGCACCCCAACCACAAGCCAATATCGTCCCCACGCCAAGATGTTGAAGTCCATCAGAAATCGAATCACCGGTACAGCAGAGAACATATAAATCGCACTGCTTGCAGCCACCCGCCCGTGTGCGGCGGCTTTGTTCTCCGTAATCGTAATCTCATTCGGGAACAGGCAATATAGCGTCATCAGCGCCGGAAATGGAAGTAGCGTCAGCCAGCCAAAGAGCTCGTAGGGTACATCCAGAAACAACCAGGCCAACCCAGCTAACAAAGCAAGCGCGCAAAGCGCCAGATAGATGGATTGGATGATCTTCCGCCGTTTTTGATTGACCGACGGGACAAAACGCGGTTTTGTGCGCCTCTCGTCCTGCGCCTCTTTGGGCGCGTGTTCGCGTAAATACCGCTCCAGACTTGCGCCGCCCGCAGTAAGAATAGTAGCCAGATTGTAGTGCTTGTTTTTTACATTGATACTGAAGATCGTATCATAGAGACTTCCCTCCCGCCACTCGTTGCGAATACGCAACTTTGAAATCTCCTTGACAAGAATGGAAAAATCCCCACGCTTGAATGCCGGAAACTTCCCGCGTTGAACACGCTGTTGCGTTTCGTTTCCCTTCCAGTCAAGATTCAATTTGAAGAAATAGAGTTCCCTTTCTTCAACGACAACCTCATATAACGCTCGGTTTGAGATCCGCTGCACCAGAATACGAGAGGTGCTCTCACTCCCTACTGTGGCAATATCCGACACATGCTGCGCGTTCTCTTCTTGATTTGCCCTTTCTGCGTTAGACTTATCAAGCTTCTTCTTTTTCTTCTTGTAATAGCTGTAGAGGGTTGGCCCTGCGATGAGAATCAACAGTGATCCCGCGGCAAAATACCCATCCCACGGGTCGGGCAGCGATTGTGGCAGCACCACAAACAAGATCCAACCATAGCCCCAAAGCAAGCCGCTCCAAGAAGCCGCCATGAAAAGCAGACCCGCAATGCCCGTGCCAATAGAAGCAATAATCTGAATGCCACGTTGCCACGGTAACTCTCTATCAAATATCCGTTCTGTTACGAACCAGAGAACAACCCCGAGGGCTATCATGCCTAGACCGATCAATACACGTTTGCCAACAGCCGAGGCGAAAAATTTCTTCATGCAGGGAACTCACAATCCATGTTTCTTTGCGTTCTCTTGTGATGATTTTCGATAAAACCTGTCCTCATTGTAGAACATTTTGAAAACCAGTTCAACGGCAACCTGCATCGCTTTGTTCTGTCCGCAAGCAAGAAAAAACGGCATCCGATTGGACGCCGTGTAGAAGACACAATCTTGCTCTTTTATTTCCGATACGACAACACTGCCTTGGGGCAAACGCTGACGCATTCCCCGCAGAGGATGCAGGTTAATTTGTCTGAGAACTACTTTACGAATACCTAATCTATGAATTAAAACATTTTTCATTCAAGTACAATAGAAGTATCATCAAAAGTCTCAGAATATTCAATACCCAATGTTGAAAACAGCCTCTTTTTTTGAACGATAAACCGTTCCTTTAAAAATGAATGATATGACTCCTTTAAAAACCCATGATCATCTGCTCGATACCTTACATTAATCCACTCAAGGTCCGATTCCGTAGTAAAACTATATTTCCTTTCAATTTCTGTTAATTCAGCGGTATTGAACTGATTCTCATATATTGTTCTCTTGCCTTTACCTCTATTATGCTTCTGCGGAAGGTAACAAAGATTAGCCACGCTGCTTATTGGTAGCCCTTTACTGCCGCTCTTAAGAATAAGTTGTTTTAGTTGCTCCTTTGGCGCAAGATGTTCAATATCAAATACCATATCTGATAATTGATCAGAAGCAGTGAAAACATCAGTGTATATTGTATTAAGAATAGTAATATCTTCTTTAGAAGGAGTTGCAACATTTTTACATTCAAGGCGAAAACTTTGTTTCATAAAATAGGAATTTAGAGCACTATTGATCTCAATCCCTGAAACAGGTTTAAGGTAACGCTGTGAGCTTAATACTGTGAATATTCTTGTTGTTCCGCCTTCGTTCCATTCACTTGTAATTATATCAAGCACATAATGCTGAATTAGATATTTATCCAGCAATGATTTGGATTCTTTCCACGTTCTCTTAGCTTTTATCATGTCATCCAGTGAGTACTTCTCACGGAATACAAATGCTATCATCGACATTATCTGATATTTTGAGTGTAAAGTTGAATTTTCCGTCCGCTTATTCCCTTTGAACTTTGCAATTTTCGAAATTATAGTTTCTACATAATTAATTGCCTCAACAATCCTGTCAACAAAAAGATTAATATCATTAACTTGCTGCAGATTCTTATAAAGTGTCCTTACATCCTCTTTCGAGTTATTGATACAAGCATTGATCAGTTCAAAACCTAGTGGCTCAATTTCATCCGGAGAAAGCTTTTTTGTTAATCGCAATGCGACGTATTTATCTGTTATATACTTGCTAAACCCAAATACAAACTCGAAAATATTAAGAGCTCCCCCTGATAACATATTTTCCCGATTGAAGCCTTTAACCGAATAGTCGTCATCATTTAAAGTATCGTACTTTTTCACCACATACTCGATAATTTCTCTTTTCTTGCAAATCACTGATCTTTGTTGTGGCCATGATGCGGCAAACACTTCATACTGGGTCAACGGCACGCCTTCGGAATTAATTCGATCAAAAATAAAAGGCAATGTGCTTTCATCCCCTGAATAAACAATTACTGGAATAATCCGACTAGATATTTCGTCAAAGCGATATGCTATCTCGTTAATATAGGGGGTTAAAATATCCGAAATTAAAAAATCGGCATCATATGTGATTGTTGGCAGGGTAGCAGTGATCGCTCGAGCGATTTTGTGGCACTGAATTTTCTGTAATGTTGATGAAGTTTGTATTTCATGAATAATGATGTCTTGTATGCGTTTTTTTATAGCTTCGACGGGTCCATTAAGTGCAAGAACATCAGCCGTTCTCTCGATGATTTCATGAGGAATTTTTCTAGCGACAACATATAGTGTTGGATTGAGTAGGTAGTTTTTTATGGTATTGGCTCTCTGTAAGCCATCTATTAGCGTATATATTTCTTTATCACCATCCACGCTTCGGAAAAATAGCATCGTACCGACTGGATACCCTTTTTCAAGAGAGTCAATGAAATTATCTTCTTTTTCTTTCGACCAACGTTTCCCTCGTTGAAACATAGGAACAACAATTTCCTTTTTTCCACTTTGACGCTTAGATATTGCTGTCGCAAGTTCTCTAAGCGACCATTGTTCATACATGCAATTTGACATTCAATCATCCCCCGCGCATAAGCTTTTACTATTATACTTCTAATTACTGTTTATTAGTAGATGCATAATTTCAACATTTGTTAATAATAAGTCAAAGCCGGACGTTTTACGCCCGGCTCACTTATTGTAGAAAACTCTTATTTCCGATACGACAGCACTGCCTTGGGGCAGACATTGACGCACTCCCCGCAGAGGATGCAGTCATAGCTCTTGACGCTTCCCGTTTTCACGGCGGCGTTTACGTCTATGCTCATCGGGCATTTCGTGTTGCATTTTTTGCAGTCAATGCAGTTCTCCGACTTTGCTTTGATGCGCATCTGCGGCAAGCGCAATGCTCTCCCGACCGCCATGCCCGCGCTGAGGAACGGACTCATCCAACAGATGCTATGGCAGGCCCCTCTACGACCCAGCGTGAGATCGAGCACGAAGAACAACCCCAGCACCAGATAATACATGATGTATTTCAGCGGCTCGTCAACCGAGATATACCGCTCCGTCAGGCGCAGCGGATCGACGCCCTTGATGCCGCCTGCGAGCACAAACCCCGTCACCAGCACGCCAAACCACACCGCAAAGATGCTATATCGCACGATGCGCAGGCGCTTTGCATTCACTTGCTTGGGGTTCACCGTCTGGCAAACCTCCGCCAGCCCGCCCGCCGGACACATCCACCCGCACCATGCCCGCCCGAAGAACAGGCCGGAGAGGAACAGCAGAACAAAGACAATCGCGCTGCCGGAGAGCACGCCCGCGAATGCTCCGTCGAGGGAAACGTAGGGCGAAAGGTAGTTCATCGTCACGGGAAAGAGAAACAGGGAAACGTATAATAGGATTCTTCTTACTTTTTGTCGCATGGTTTTTTACTCCTGATTGGATTCGCCCGTTTGGGCGGCGTTTTGCATTTTGTCGGGCTGGTGCTGCGCGTTTGCTTGTTTTCGCTCAAAATATGCCTTCGTCTCGCGGCACCAGTCAAGATAGGCGCGGTTCGCCTTTTGCCCAAAATCGATGACGCGGAGGATGTCGCCGTGGTTCTCGTCCTCGTCGGGGATGCGCTCCAATTCCGCCTGAAAGAGACCGAGGATATGCAGTTGCTTACTGTGGCTCTCCTCGAAGGCGGTTAGGTGCGCCAGCATCGCCTC
>JAEWYV010000214.1 GCA_023458615.1 Bacillota bacterium | reverse complement strand
CATAAGGGAAATAACGGGTTTGAAGCGACTCGTCATGAAATTTTGTGTCCTTTCCTTTGCGGCGTTTGGCGGGTTTCCGCGCGGGCCGCAATTCGCCTCGCCAAATCGGCGAAGGGATATAAACTGGTTACAGTATAGCACCGTATTTGTCGGAGGGTCAACCAAACGGGGCTGGCTTTGGATTGCGAGATAATATAGAAGAATCATTCTTATTATATCCAATTATTCTTGTCAATATTTGACAAAGTCAGATTTTGAGAATGGCTGATGATCGGAATGCAATTTAGGCGCTAAGATTGTTAATCGTTTTGTAGCAGGAAGTTCACACGATTGCATCGCTGTACGCCGAACGGGAAAGGGTGTATCATATAGAATTGGAATCAATCGATTCCAATTGTGCCGCTATGAAGTAAAGGAGAGATAGATGTTATGAAACAACACTTCCCGATTGATGAGCATATCCGGCTAGCCGTGAGTGATACGACGCTGGATTTGCGCCTGCGCGGAACAAAGGAGACAAACCCCGTCGTCCTGTTTCTTCATGGAGGCCCCGGCGTCTGCGACCGGCAGTTTGTTCTGGAGGATCAGTCTCCGCTGACGGATGCATGTACCATCGTGTGCCTCGACCAGCGCGGCGCGGGCAAGAGCTACACCCGCGCGCAGGGGAAACGGCATATGGATATGGAACTGGTGATTCAGGATGCGATCGCGGTGATTGACTTTCTGCGGGAGCGGTTTCATCAGGAGAAAATCTACCTTGTCGGGCACAGCTACGGCAGCTATCTCGGCGTATTGCTTGCTAAGCGCGTGCCGGAGAAGATTGCGGCTTATGTTGGAATTGGTCAGCTGGTCAACGGCGCGGAGAACGAGCGAATCTCCTACGAATTTGTCTGGGATGAAGCACAAAAACGCAAGGACGAGAAGGCCATTCGGGATTTAGCGCGCATCGGCGCGCCGGTGAACGGCTTTTATCAGTCACTGGACGACTTGACCGTGCAGCGAAACCTCATGACGAAATACGGCGGGGCGGCGCATGGCAAGCAGGAGGGAATCATCTCGTCTATGGTGCTCCCCGTGCTGCGCTCGCCGGAGTATACCCTGTTTGATCTGATTCGATTTGCCAAGGGTGCGTACTATAACCTGCGCGAACTCTGGCAGCAGGTGATTACCTGCGACTTTTTGCCAAGCTTGGATAGGTTGGAGGTTCCGGTCTATATCACGGCTGGCAGATTTGACCGCAACACGCCGCCGGAGCTTGCCAAGCGCTGGCTGGATGCGCTCGACGCGCCGAAAAAGGAATGGATTTGGTTTGAGGAAAGCGCGCATTCTCCGATTCGCGAGGAAAAGGAGAAATGGAACGAGGCTCTGCTGAGCCGCGTGTTAGGGACGAAATGAAGGCATACAGGGGGCGCGACGTGCGCCTCTTGTTTTTTATTGTGGTGCGCTAGAATTCATCTGAAAACAGAAATCTCTGTCCGTGGGGGAATTCCGATCATTTTGGAAAGAATCTGAAAACAAATCGAATCCGGGCTTTCTATCCGGCAAATGATTTGGTATGATACACGATGCACGATTGCGTGGCAACGCAACAGCGTCCCGTCCCGGCAAATGCAACGCCGCGCGGCGGGGGATTCCCCGAATCAGGGGAATCGAAAAATGTATCCAGAAGAATCGGAGACTGCATGGAAAGACGCTCCGTCGCAAAACCCAAACGCAAAGTCGGGCATATTGACTATCCGATCGTACTCATGATCGGCCTTCTTTGCGCGTTCGGACTCGTCATGGTCTTTTCGGCGAGCTACTATTACGCGCAGAACACCGCCTCCGTCGGCTACGATGGCTACTATTTCATTCGCAAGCAGGCGGTTTATCTTGGCGTCGGCTTCCCCATGATGCTGTTGATTTCCTTTATCGATTTTAGAAAGCTGGAGCGCTTTAAACTCATCGGCATTCTGATTTCGATTGCCATGCTCCTCGCCGTGCTCGCCTTTGGACAGGAGACAAACGGCGCAAAGCGCTGGATCGTCATCGGCGGACAGAGTATTCAACCGTCCGAGATTGCAAAATTCGGTATGATGCTCTACATGTCCTCGTTTGCGGCAAAGAAGCATAAGGTCATGCAAAGCTTTACCAAGGGCATGCTGCCCATGCTGCTGGTCATCGGCGTCATCTGCGGTCTTGTTATGTTGCAGCCCAATATGTCCATGGCGGTTATCATGGGTCTCATGGGCTATGCGCTGCTCTTTATCGGCGGCTGCGACACCAAGCAGATGCTGCTGCTTTTGCTCGTTTTGATCGGACTGTTTATTCTGCTCGCCATCATAGAGCCCTATCGAATGGCGCGCTTGACCTCGTTTGTCGATCCGTGGAAGGATGCGCTGGGGGACGGTTATCAGCTGATTCAGTCCTACTATGCGCTGGGCTCCGGCGGGCTGCTCGGCGTGGGCTTGAACAACAGCCGCCAGAAACTGCTGTATATGACATACGGCGAGTCGGACTTTATCTTCGCCATCGTGGCGGAGGAGCTGGGGTTTGTCGGGGCGATTCTCGTCCTCGCCGCCTACGGGTTCATCATCTACCGCGGCATTCGCATTGCGCTGCTCTGTCGTGACCGGTTCGGCAGCATGCTTGCCGGCGGTATTACGGTGGTTTTCGGCCTTCAGGTATTCGTGAACATCGGCGTTTGCACAGGGTTGTTGCCGACGACCGGACAGGCGCTTCCGTTCATCAGCGCGGGCGGATCGTCGATGATGATCTTCCTTGCCGCTATGGGCGTTCTGCTGAGCATTTCGCGCTACAACAGCCTGCACAACGGCGAGCCGGTGGTTGTGGAGAAGAAACAGCGCGCATCGGCAAGCAGCACCAAGGCGGAGCGCGTGCGCGCGTAAGCCGCCGCCGGGCCCGCAGCAAACATACACTTAATAATGCGCCTCGTGCGCCGGAAAGTCTGGATGGATGGCCAAAGACAAGGGAAAACAATCGAATAATGCCGACGGACAGGGAAAGAAGAAGGGCTTCTGGTCCAACTTCTTTGAGCCTGTTCCTTCGGATGATGATTTTGACCCGGCTTCTGCGAACCGCCAGTACGGCGAGCCGCCGGAGCCGCCGCTGACGCATCTTTTCAGCGACGACGAGGTGGAGTTTTCGGACGAAGAGGACGCAAACGACCTTGCCAAGCTCTCCTGGGAGGATGGCGAAAAGGTCATTTCGGATACGGAACGCATCCGCTACACCACAAAAAAACGGGAAACTGAAAAGGTTAAGACGAAAAAGAAGGGCTCGGACTCCATCCGCCTCTTTGATTCGCCGGAAGATGACTTTTATGAGGACGAGGAGGAGGACTCCCGCCCCAGCAAGCATACGACGCGCACGCGGATATTCCGCACGGGCGCTTCAACCACCGCGCGCATCCATATCAACGAAACCGAAGAGACCATCCGCATGGCGGAGGCGCAGAAAAGAGCACGCGCCAGAGAAGCCGCGCGCAAGCACGAGGAGTATGTGGAGCGCCAACTGCGCAAAAAGCAGCGCACCGCGCTGATGACCAAGCTCTTTGGCAATCTGGTATTTGTGATCGTGATTTTGGTTGCCGTCGGCATCGCGCTCTATTACGGTTTTTTGCTGTCGGATATCGTCGTCATGGGCAACGAGAACTACACGTCGGACTATATTGTGGAGCGCTCCGGCCTCAAGCTCGGCACACATATGCTCTTTGTCGATTTGGATCAGGCGGAGGCAAATATCGCGCAGGACCCCTATTTGCAGGTGGATTCGGTGACCTATATCTTCCCGAGCCGCGTGCGTATCGTGGTGACAGAGCGCAAGGCGGTTGCCGGTATTGTCGGGCTTGACAGCACCGTTATCATCGACAAAAACGGTTACGTGCTCTCCATGGCGGGGGGTGCCGATATCTCCGACCTGATTCAGGTAACGGGTGTTACGGTTTCGGGCTTCCAGTTGGGACAGCGACTGGGGCAGGGAAATGATTTTTCAACCGCAACACTGGTGCAGATCATCTCCGTATTGGAGCAATATGACCTGACCACCACGATTAAATCCATCGATTTAACCACACCGCTGGCAATCACCATGACCGCGCAGAGCGGCTTGAGGATTCACGTTGGTCAGGCGACCAACCTGGAGGCTAAGATGGATGTGCTCGCGCGGCTGATGCCTTCGTTTAACAGCAAAGGGATCACGGTTGGAACGCTCTATCTCTCCGACAAGGGCGGGACGGCGGTTTATTCCATCACGAGCTATACCGACCGCACGCCGATTGAGGTTGCGGACGATACAACGACCACCCCGGGGCTCTTGCCGATTGACGCCAATGGAGACGGCATTGACGACAACACCGGATTGCCGTATGTGCCGCTGCCTGTGGACGCAAACGGCGACGGACTCGATGACAACACCGGCGAACCCTATACGCCGCCCTCTAGCACGCCCGAGCCCTCCACCTCGCCTTCACCGACGCCGAATATCGGCGGGGATGATTTCCAAGGGTAAAGAGAAGTGATATCTTTTTTAGAAAAGATATCGGTGGTTTGGTGGGGATGACTTCCAAGGGTAAAGAGAAGTGATATCTTTTTTTAGAAAAGATATCGGAGTTTGGCGGGGATGACTTACAAGATGGACCAAACAAAAAGCCATCTGCGGCAAGCAGATGGCTTTTGTGTTTGCTTTTCCTCAGTCCCAGCCCTTTTCCGCGTGGCGACAAATGGCCGAGAAGGTCTCCGCGGAGATGTCGTGCTCCATGCGGCAGGCATCCGCAAATGCGGTCTCTTCCTGCACACCCAAGCGCATTAAAAACTGCGCAAGCACGCGATGCCGCTGATACATGCTCTCGGCAATCTCCCGTCCGGTTTCGGTGAGGGTGATGCACTTGTCATCATCCATATGAATATAAAAATTCTCGCGCAGGAGCTTGGTTGCGTGCGAAACGCTCGCTTTGGTTACGCCAAGGCTGGTGGCGATATCCACGGAGCGCGCGCAGCCGCACTTCTCCTGCTGAATCAGGATTTGTTCGAGATAATCTTCTATTGACTCGTTAACCTGCATGTCTGCACCCCCGTTTCATAAACTCTATGCTACACCCCTGCCGCGTGAATTTCAAGCATTTATCGGACAGAATCGGACTTTTACGAACATTTGGTCGAAAGCGTTATTCTCACGGAAAAAAGGATTGACAAACATGGGTAGACGCTGTAAACTCCATACGCAAGTTAGAGAAATCTAACTGGATGCGGCTAAGGATTGAATCGCCAAACTGCCGTAGAGTAACCAGACAAAGACCAAACCCAGAGAGCACGGAGCAGAAAAAATAACTATGACACTGGACGAATTAGGCATTGGAAAAGCCGGAACCATACAGGCCGTTCACGGTGAAGGCGCGCTAAGGCTTCGCCTGTTGGATATGGGGCTGATCCCCAAGACGAAGGTAACGATGATTAAAATTGCGCCGCTTGGCGATCCAATTGAGATCTGCGTGCGCGGATATGAGCTGACGTTGCGAAAGGACGATGCGCGAAACATCGCGCTGTTTGAGGAAGAGGGATCGGGATATGATATTTGCGCTTGCGGGAAACCAGAACTCGGGCAAGACGACGCTGTTCAATGCGCTTACGGGGTCCAATCAGCATGTCGGAAACTTTCCGGGCGTGACGGTGGATCAGAAGATGGGGGAGATACGCGGCGTTAAAGACGCGAGTGTGGTGGATCTGCCGGGCATCTACTCCATCCGCCCCTATACGCAGGAGGAGATCGTTTCGCGGGATTTCATCCTCGACGGCAAGCCGGATGGCATCATCAACATCGTAGACGCGACGAATATCGAGCGGAACCTCTATCTAACCCTGCAACTTTTAGAGCTAAGGATTCCGATGGTGGTTGCGCTCAATATGATGGACGAGGTGCGCGAAAACGGAGGCTCAATCGATGTCCAGCTCATGAGCCAGCAGCTTGGTGTGCCCGTTGTGCCCATCGCCGCCGCGAAGAATGAGGGCGTCTCCGAACTCATCAGCCAGGCCATCAGCGTGGTTAAGCGCCGCCAGATGCCGACCGTTCAAGATTTTTGTCCGGATGGCGCGGTGCACCGCTGCATCCATTCGGTTGCGCATGTCATAGAGGATCACGCGCGCTCGATCGGCGTTTCGCCGCGCTTTTGCGCAACCAAGCTCATCGAGGGGGACGAGCTTCTTGCGATGCGGTTGGAGCTGGATCAAAACGAGCTGGAGCTCATTGAACACAGCGTTGTGGAGATGGAGCATGAGACGGGATTTGAGCGCAACGAAGCCCTCGCGGACATGCGATATACGTTTATCGAGGGCGTCATCCGCGCCTCGGTCATCAAGAGTCACGAGAGCAAGGAGCACAAGCGCAGCGTTCAAATCGACCGCATTCTAACAGGAAAATATACGGCGCTGCCGGTGTTTTTCGGCGTGATGTTCCTCGTCTTCTGGCTGACGTTTAATGTCATCGGCAGTTCGCTTTCCGACCTTTTAACATCCGGCATATCGGCGCTGACGGGACTTGTAGACAAGGGGCTAACCGCATATGGCATCAACCCCGTGGTCAAGAGTCTCGTGATCGACGGTATCTTCGCCGGGGTTGGCAGCGTGGTGAGCTTTTTGCCCATCGTGGTGACGCTGTTCTTCTTCCTCTCGATTCTCGAAGATACGGGCTATATGGCGCGCATCGCGTTTGTTATGGATCGGCTGTTGCGCAAAATCGGCCTATCCGGGCGCAGCTTTGTGCCGATGTTGATCGGCTTTGGCTGCTCGGTGCCCGCGATTATGGCGACGCGAACGCTTGCCTCCGACCGCGACCGCAAGATGACGATTTTGCTGACCCCGTTTATGAGCTGCTCGGCAAAGATTCCGATCTATGCGGTGTTCTGCGCGGCGTTCTTTGCGCGTTATCAGGCGCTGGTGATGATCGGGCTTTATGCCGCGGGCATCGTTCTCGGCGTTCTGGTTGCGCTGCTGCTCAAAGGAACCGCGTTTCGCGGCGAGCCGGTGCCGTTTGTCATGGAACTGCCGAACTACCGCATGCCGTCGCCCAAGAATGTCGTTCTGCTGCTTTGGGAAAAGGCGAAGGACTTTTTAGAGCGCGCGTTTACGATTATTTTGCTCGCCAGCATCGTCATTTGGTTTTTGCAGACGTTCGATCTCCGGCTCAATGTTGTAACATCGAGCGCGGATAGCCTGCTTGCACTGATTGGTCAGCTGATTGCGCCGATCTTCCGGCCTTTGGGCTTTGCGGATTGGCGCGTAGCAACGTCGCTCATCTCCGGTTTTGTCGCCAAGGAGGCGGTGGTCAGCACGCTCGCCGTGCTCATGGGCACGGGCATAGCAACGCTGCATCTGGCACTGCCGAGCCTCTTTACCACGCTTTCCGCCGTGAGTTTTCTGCTCTTTACGCTGCTGTATACGCCTTGTGTTGCGGCGATTGCGACCGTGCGTAAGGAACTAAAGAGCGGCATTGCAACGCTTGGCGTTGTGGTGATGCAATGCGTGATTGCTTGGGTGGTCGCGTATGCGGCCTACCAGATCGGGGGATTGTTCTGATATGAAGTTTCTGGATATTGCGCTCATCCTGCTCATCGTGGTTGTGGTCGTCCTCGCCGTGCGGCGGATGGCGACGCATAAGAGCGGATGCCATGGCTGTTCGGGGGACTGCGCCCGCTGCGCAGAGGCAAACAAAAAGAAGGATAGCGAATAAAGCACAGATAACCGCCGGAAAGATTCGGCGGTTTTTTTGCTTACTCCTTCCGATGGGCATTGCTTTGTGCCTAGATCACCCGGCGCGCTTGACAACCCAACGGCGAAATCGTATGCTCAAACAACGAAACTTTCGTTATTTTCTTGCACTTTACGCTGGGATCTTGACCACGCGAGTTGTAAAAACAACTATGTTCTTCGATTTAATTGGTTACAATAAAGCAATTGACGAACCACTCTTTTTAAAACAACGATATTATGAACTTTGGAGGAACGCGGATTGTTCACCTACATTCTCTATGCGCTTGCCATCGTCGGCCTTGCGATCTCCTTTTTTAAGGATCGGCAAAAGACCAAGATGGCGCTCAAGAAAGCCTGGAAGGCATTTGAAAACATCCTTCCGCAGCTGCTCACAATCTTCTTGATCATCGCTTTTGCGCTTGCCATCTTCCCGCCGGAGACCATTCGAAAACTGCTCGGCTCCGAGAGCGGGTTCTTAGGCATCCTTGCGGCGGCGCTGCTGGGCTCTGTGACGCTGATGCCTGGGTTTGTCGCCTTTCCGCTTGCGGCGGCGCTGCTCAAGAGCGGGGCGGGCTATATGCAGCTTGCGGCGTTTGTGTCCACGTTGATGATGGTTGGCATCATCACGATTCCGATTGAGAAAAAGACATTTGGCCTGCGCGCAACGCTGACGCGAAACGGCGCGGCGTTTCTCTATTCCTTCGTGGTTGCGGTTGTGATGGGGGTGGTGCTGGCATGAGCGAACAGATAAAGCAGATGAATCCGAATCTTCAGGGCGCAAACGGCGGTCAGCCGGAGCAGCCCGTCTCCAAGACAAAGGCGTTTTTCAAGCGATATGGCGCGTTCTTTCTCCTGCTTGCGGCGGGGGCGGTCACGGGGCTGATTCTGCCGGAGATTGGGCAAAAGGCGCTGAACAACACCATCGGCAGTTTTAAGGAGATGCTCTCTGTTCTCCCGCCGATCTTTATTCTGCTGGGACTGCTGGATGTTTGGGTGGATCGCGCCACCATGATGAAATACACCGGCAAGGGCTCCGGCTTTAAGGGCGTACTCATCGCGTTTCTGCTCGGCTCCGCGGCGGCGGGCCCGCTCTATGCGGCGTTTCCGTTTGCGGGCGTCATGCTCAAAAAGGGCAGCAGCCTCACTAACGTGCTGATCTTCATCGGTGCCTGGTCGACAACGAAGATACCGCTGCTTGCGTTTGAGGCGGCGAGCATGGGGCCTGTGTTTACGCTCGTGCGGTTGGGGCTGAGCCTCGTTGGAATCCCGCTCATCGCGTTCTTAACCGAGCGCTCGCTGGGCGAAAAACAGCTGGAGGAGATTTATCAGCTCAACGGCGCGGAACTG
>JAEWYV010000213.1 GCA_023458615.1 Bacillota bacterium | reverse complement strand
GTAATCACCACGCAGTTTCCTATGACCACGCTGGAAGAACTCGGGCTGCTGAAGATGGACTTCCTTGGGCTTCGCACGCTCACGGTCATTCGCGATACGCTTAGTTTTATTCAGGAGGACGGAAAAGAGGCACCGGATCTCGACCGTCTCCCCTTTACCGATCCCAAGGTGTATCAAATGATTGCGGCCGGCGATACCGACGGGGTGTTCCAGTTGGAATCCGGCGGCATGCGGCAGTTTTTGCAGCAGCTCAAGCCGGACTGTTTTGAAGACCTCATCGCAGGTATCTCCCTCTATCGCCCCGGCCCTATGGAGCAGATTCCGCGCTATGTCAAGGGCAAGCACAATCCCGGCAGCGTATCCTATCTGCACCCACTGCTGGAGCCGATTCTCTGTACCACCTATGGCTGCATGGTCTATCAGGAGCAGGTTATGGAGATCGTTCGCGCACTGGCAGGCTATTCCTACGGGCGCAGCGATTTGGTACGACGCGCAATGTCCAAGAAAAAGCACGACGTCATGGCAAAGGAACGCGAGTACTTCATCCATGGCACGGAAGGCGTTGTCGGTGCAGTGAAAAACGGCGTGCCGGAGGCGGTTGCGGACAAAATCTTCGATGAAATGATGGATTTTGCGTCCTACGCCTTCAACAAGTCCCATGCGGCGGCTTATGCCGTGCTCGCCTACCGGACGGCATACCTCAAGTATTATTATCCCGTTGAGTTTCTCACCGCGCTGATCAACAGTTATCTTGGTTCTGTAGACACGGTTGCCAAATATGTCTACAGCGCGCGTAATCACGGCGTTAAGGTGCTTCCGCCGGACGTGAACTACTCCCGTGCGCGCTTTGCGCCAGAGAATGGCGCAATCCGATTCGGCCTCTCCGCGGTGAGAAACGTTGGCTCCGCCGTGATGGAAGCGATGGTGCAGGATCGAAACCGGAGCGGAAAGTTTTCGAGCTTTTTTGATTTTTGCGATCGTGTGGACGGCCTCAACAAACGCATGCTGGAGGCGCTGATCAACGCGGGTTGCTTCGACTCCATGGGCGGAAAGCGCGCCCAGTATCTCGTAGTGTACGAGCGGGCGCTGGATGCCTCCGCCGCGGTAAAGAAGGCGCGCGGTTCGGGGCAGATGTCGCTCTTTGATTTGGCTGGCGGTGATACGCTACAAAGCGAGCAGATTCCCTTGCCGGTCGTGCCGGAGCTTTCCCACCAGAGTATTCTCGCCAAAGAGCGGGAGTCTACCGGCCTTTACCTCTCCGGGCATCCGCTGGATAACTTTGACGAGCAGCTCAAAAAACTGCGTTATACGATTGACGAGCTCGCTGAGGCGGATGGAACCGGTGCCATTCAGGACGAGGAAATGGTCACCGTGGGCGGGTTATTGACCCAATGCAAGCAAAAACCGACGCGCGCGGGAAACGGCCTGATGGGCTATGCGGTGCTGGAAGGCATCACCGGCAGCGTAGAGGCGGTCATATTCCCCCGCACTTTGCAGCAGATCGGTTCACTCTTTGTGGACGACGCGCCCGTTCTGGTGCGCGGTAAGCTCAACATCCGCGAGGATCGAGCAAACTCCCTATTGGTTGAAGAGATGAAGCCACTGGGCGAAGCAAACCGGAGCCTCTACATCCGCTTTGATTCGCTGCCGGATGATCTGGTTACAAGAACCTGCGGATTTTTAAAACGATATCCCGGTGAAACCCCTGTTGTACTCTACGACGCCGCAAAAAAGATTGGCAAAGGCGTACCAAAGGAGTATAATGTGACGCTTTCGGATGCATTCCTCATCGCCGCGGAAGAGCGATTTGGCAAGGACTGCGTCAAGATCAAATAGTTCCTCATACTTCGATTGCTCATATCAAATTTGCCACGCGCCATGCGCGGAAAGGATACCACTATGGCTCCCAAACTTCGTCCCCCTGTTGCAAAAAACGACGATATCGTCGTCACCATTGAGTCGCTGACCAACGAGGGTCAGGGCGTTGCCCGCGTGGACGGGTTTGCCGTCTTCGTCGTCGGCGCGCTCGCGGGCGAGGAGGTAAAGGCGCACGTCATCAAAGTGTCATCTTCCTTTGCCATTGCCAAGGCGACGGAGATCCTCTCCCCTTCGCCGGATCGTGTACGCCCCGCCTGCCCGGTTTTCTCCCAGTGCGGCGGTTGCACACTCTGGCACCTGAGCTATCCCGCGCAGCTCAAGCAAAAGCAGCAGTGGGTGCAGGACGCGCTCACGCGGCTTGGCGGATTTTCCAATGTACCGATGCAGTCCATCATCGGCATGGAGGAACCAACGCGCTATCGTAATAAGGGCAGCTTTCCGTTTGGCGCGATCGGAAACGGCGTTGTGTTTGGCTTTTATGCAGAGCGGAGCCATCGACTCGTCCCATTTTCGGATTGTTTAATTCAGGACGAACAGATTGTGGACGCCGCGCGCCGTGTCGCCGCCTGGGCAAACGCCTGCGGTATCCCCGTCTATGACGAAACAACCGGTGAAGGGCAGCTCAGGCACGTCGTCGCGCGGACGACCGCCGAGGGTGAACTCATGATTGTTATCGTCACCAAAGGGCAACTGAAGAAGAAGGATGATCTGCTCTCCTTTTTGGAGGATGTGGACAGTGTTTGGCACAACGAAAACCCGAAGCAGACCAACGTTGTGTTTGGCGAAAAATTTACACTACTCTCCGGCAAGCAAACGCTTACCGAGACCATCGGGCGCAAGCGCTTCTCGATCAGCCCGCAGTCATTTTTGCAGATCAATCGCATCCAGACACAGGCGCTCTATCAAACCGCGCGTGAATTCCTTGCCGCGAAGGCAACCGAAACCGTTGTAGATGCCTATTGCGGCGTCGGCACCATATCGCTCCTGCTCGCGGAGGATTGCGCGCGCGTAGTCGGCATTGAGCAGGTTGCCCCGGCAATTGAAGACGCAAAGGCGAACGCCAAAGCCAACGGCATCACGAACGCAGAGTTTCTCTGCGGCAACGTGGAGGATGTGCTCCCCCGCCTGTTTGCCGAGGGAAACGCCATCGACGCCATTGTACTCGATCCCCCGCGCAAGGGCTGCGAAGAATCAGCGCTCGCCGCAATCGCAAAGAGCAGCGCAAAGCGCGTGGTCTACGTCTCCTGCAACCCCGCAACTCTCGCACGGGACTGCAAATATCTCGCCGAGCACGGCTTCAACCTCACCGCTGTCCGACCTGTAGACATGTTCCCGCAGACGTGCCATGTGGAGTCGGTGGTGTTGATGACAAGAACCTAAGATTTCGATGCGATTTCTGAACTGTTTTTGCATTGTTTATGAGACTCGCCCCAATCTGGTTTATAAAATTGCAAAAATTCGTTGAAGAAGAAAGCGAATGCCTCATATGATTCGTCAAAAAGCTGCTAAGGTATTTTAAAAATGGGAATTAGGAATGTCTGTATTGTTGGAATGGGTGCGCTCGGTGTGATGTACGGCGACTTTTTTACCGAAAAACTGGGCAAAGAGCACGTCGAGTTTATCGCCGACAAAGCCAGAATCGCTCGTTTCCAACAGGAAGGCATGTTCTGTAACGAACGCCCTTGCGATTTTTCTATGGCGGACGAAGCAGAAGAGACCGGGCGCCCCACAGATTTGCTGATCTTCGCGGTTAAGGCGACCGGCTTGCAATCCGCAATCCATTCAGTTCGAAACAAGGTATCCCGGCACACAATCATCCTTTCACTGCTCAACGGAATTACCAGTGAAGAAATCATCGGCAAAGCATACGGAATGGATCCAATCCTTCATTGCGTCGTTCAGGGAATGGATACGATCAAGGAAAACAATCGTGTTACCTACGCGCACTTTGGGAAAATCTATCTGGGCATCCATGATGAAAACGACATTAAGAAGCAGAATTTGCAGGCTGTGGTGGATTTGTTTGACCGGATCGATATGCCTTACGCGGTAGAAGACGACATCCTCCGCAGAATGTGGTGCAAGCTCATGCTCAACGTCGGCGTGAATCAGTCCGTCATGATCTACGAGGGAACATACGAAACGGTGCAGCGGCCCGGAAGCGCGCGGGATTTCATGCAGGCCGCCATGCGGGAAGTCATTCTGGTTGCGCAAAAAGAGAACGTTTCCATCACGCAGGCAGATTTCGATGAATACGTAAGGCTCGTTGATACCCTAAATCCAGTCGGAATGCCATCCATGCGGCAGGACGGCTTGGCGCGAAGAAAGTCCGAGGTTGAGTTGTTTGCGGGCACGGTTCTCGCTTTGGCGGAAAAGCATGGAATCGACGTTCCTGTGAACCGAAAGATTTATAAAACAATTCTTGAGATGGAGCGCGCGTATTAACGAAAGTCCACCCGGAATGCTGTATCAGGAGATATTCTTTCAGCAAAAGGGAATCCGTCTGGAGGGTCTAACATCCATATTCGCTTGCGTTTATACGCGGTCATGCAGTCTAAATCCGGAAGTAATTC
>JAEWYV010000212.1 GCA_023458615.1 Bacillota bacterium | reverse complement strand
CGGTAGGTATCCGGCGTGAGGCGCTTGATATAGCCAAAGTGCGTCATGGTGACGGCCATATCCTCTTCCTGAATGACGTCGTCAAGATCGATGTCGTCAATCATCTGCGTGATCTCGGTGCGGCGTTTGTCGTTATGCCGTTCTTTGACCGCCAGCGCTTCTTCCTTGATGATAGAGAGCAGCTTGCCCTCGTCATCCAGAATGCTCTGCAGATAGCTCACACGCTCGCGCAGCATGCGATCCTCATCCAGAATCTTGTCGCGCTCGAGGCCGGTCAGGCGCTGCAGACGCATATCCAGAATCGCCTGCGACTGACGCTCGGAGAGACCAAAGCGATCCATCAACTTCGTACGCGCTT
This sequence comes from Bacillota bacterium, assembly GCA_023458615.1. Lineage (GTDB taxonomy): Bacteria > Bacillota > Clostridia > Christensenellales > CAG-138 > UBA7703. The sequence continues at coordinate 2,757 of JAEWYV010000212.1, read as the reverse complement.
CATTGGGGTTCGCGCTCTTCTTGATCAGATCAACGATCTCGTCGATGTTATCCAGCGCAATGATGAGGCCCTCTAAAATATGCAGGCGTTCCTTTGCGCGGTTGAGGTCATAGGTGGTGCGGCGAGTGACGACGGTCTTCTGATGCTCCAGATAATAGTAGAGCACATCCCGAAGCGGCAGAATTTTCGGCTCGCCATCCACCAGCATGAGCATGATGACGCCAAACGTCGTCTGCAAATCCGTGTGTTTATAGAGCTGGTTAAGGATGACGCTGCCGTTGACGTCCTTCTTGAGTTCGATGACGATGCGCATACCCGTACGGTCGGTTTCGTCGCGCAGGTCGCTGATGCCCTCTATGCGCTTTTCATGCACAAGCTCGGCAATGCGCTCCACCAACCGCGCCTTATTCACCTGATAGGGAATTTCCGTGATGATGATGCGGCTCTTGCCCGCGCCGTAGGCTTCGATCTCCGCGCGTGCACGAACCACAATGCGCCCTCTGCCGGTGCGGTAGGCGCTCGCAATGCCGCTCATGCCCATGATGATGCCGCCGGTCGGAAAATCCGGGCCGGGCAGATACTGCATCAGCGAATCGCTGTCAATCTCCGGGTCGTCGATGAGTGCGCAGAGTGCGTCAATCGTTTCGCCGAGGTTATGCGGGGGAATGTTCGTCGCCATTCCAACGGCGATACCGCCAGAGCCATTGACGAGAATGTTGGGATAGCGGCTGGGCAGCACGGTTGGCTGCATGAGCGTTTCGTCGAAGTTTGGCATGAAGTCGACGGTATCCTTTTCGATGTCCGCCATCATCTCGCTTGCCATCTTCGAAAGCCGTGCTTCGGTATAACGCATAGCCGCCGCGCTGTCGCCGTCCACACTGCCGAAGTTGCCGTGGCCCTCTACGAGCATATAGCGCGTAGAAAAGTCCTGCGCCAAGCGCACCATCGCGTCATAAACCGAAGAATCGCCATGCGGGTGATATTTACCCAGACAGTCGCCAACGATACGCGCGCTCTTACGGAAGGGCTTGTCGGGCTGTAACCCCAGCTCATCCATCGAGTAAAGGATGCGTCTGTGCACGGGCTTTAGGCCATCCCGCACGTCCGGCAGGGCGCGGTTGATGATAACCGCCATCGCATAGGAGATAAAGCTTTTCTTCATCTCCGCCTCCAGCTTGATTGGCAGGATACGGTTTGTGGTCACCGTCGGTGTCGGGTTTAACGTTACGTCTTTTTCTTCCATACTGTTTCTCTCAATCTTTTCAGGCTCTTACACGTCCAGATCGACGACAAGTTTGCTGTTTTGCTCAATAAATTCTCTGCGCGGCTCGACCTTGTCCCCCATGAGCAGGGTGAAGAGCTCGTCTGCTTCGATCGCGTCCTCTACCGTTACCTTGAGCATAATGCGCTGTTCAGGGTCCATCGTCGTCTCCCAGAGCTGCTCCGGGTTCATCTCGCCGAGGCCTTTATAGCGCTGGATGGTCGGCTTCGGCTCGCGTCCGATCTCGTTGAGTGTCGCTTCCAGCTCCTCGTCGGAATAGACATATTTGAGGTAGTTGCCGCGTTTGATTTGATACAACGGCGGCTGAGCGATATAGACATATCCGTTGTCAATCAACGGGCGCATGTGGCGATAAAAGAATGTCAGCATCAGAATGCGAATGTGGCTTCCGTCCACGTCCGCATCCGTCATGCAGATGATCTTGTGGTACCTGAGCTTTGTCTCGTCAAAGTCCGCGTCCATACCCGCGCCAAAGGCGGTAATCATCGCACGGATTTCGGTGTTGGCAAGAATCTTATCGAGACGTGTTTTCTCCACGTTCAGGATTTTGCCGCGCAGAGGCAGGATTGCCTGAAATGCGCGGTTGCGCCCCATCTTCGCGCTGCCGCCTGCGGAGTCTCCCTCAACGATGAAGATTTCGCATTTGCTCGCGTCCTTTTCCTGACAGTCTGCCAGTTTGCCGGGCAGCGAGGTGGAGTCCAGCGCGCTTTTTCTACGGGTGAGCTCGCGCGCTTTTCGCGCGGCGTCACGCGCGCGGGAGGCGGTGATGCATTTTTCGATGATCATCTTGGAGCAGGCGGGGTTTTCCTCTAAAAAGCGGGTTAAACCATCCGCGACCGCGCCGTCCACCAATGGGCGGATATCCGCGTTGCCGAGCTTCGTCTTGGTCTGCCCCTCAAACTGCGGCTCCATGAGCTTGACGGAGACGATCGCGGTCAAGCCTTCACGAATGTCCTCGCCGGAGAGCGAAGCGTCGCTTTCCTTGAGGATCTTGTATTTCTTGGCGTAGTCGTTGATCACGCGGGTCAGCGCCGCCTTAAAGCCCACGAGATGCGAGCCGCCCTCAATGGTGTTGATGTTGTTGGCAAAGGTGAAGATATTCTCGTTATAGCCATCGTTGTATTGCATGGCGATCTCAACCGAGCCCGTCTCCGCCCCGTCTTCGAGCCTCTTGGCGCAGAAATAGATGGGATCGGGATGCAACACCTCTTTGTTTTTGTTGAGGTATTGCACGAAGGAAACAATGCCGCCCTCGTAGCAGAAGGATTTCACATGCGCGGGGGTGTCTCGCTCATCCGTGATGGTGATGCGCACGCCCGCGTTGAGAAACGCCATCTCGCGGAATCGGCTGCTCATCGTATCAAAGCTGAAGATAACCTCGTCAAAGATCGTATGATCCGGCAAAAACGAGATGATCGTCCCCGTGTCGTTCTCGTCGATATCCCGCTCGATGTGCACCTCGTTGATCGGTTCGC
>JAEWYV010000211.1 GCA_023458615.1 Bacillota bacterium | reverse complement strand
ACATCAAAACCGTAGACAAGTAAAGTCGGGATTCATACGCTTTTTGATCGGAATATAGTCGTAATTATACATCATCCAATCTATGATGCCAAACGCCAGTGTCAAAAGGCAAAGCACCGTACCACGGGTTACTACCACGGTACGGTGCTTCTGTTATGATTCTATTTTCTCAGTAACCGAGAATCATTGCATCGCGCGCAGCATTGCAACGTTTTCTGCCGTCAAATCGGCATACGGAATTTGCAGCTCCTTTGCGCTCCCAATGATACTATCAAGCCAAACCGAATACTCCGTCTGATCCACCGGCGCGCCGAATTCCGACTCGCCGCCCTCCCTGATATAGTACACAATGCCGACACCACTCTTATCTATGTCGGTTGGGAACGGTTGACCCTCTTCGTTTGTATCGCGAACGCTCTTATCCCAGGCGTCTACCGCGCCATACGGCCGGTAGCAATCGATTGAGGCGTCATATTGGAGCACGTTATATGGCCAGAAGTCGCCCGCCAGCCCTTGATTATGGGACCATTTCGACAGGACAATGCCATTGTCGTAGAAGGTTAGGTCGGTTGACTCCAGTAGTTCGGTCGCGATCATGCCTGCCTCCGGCGAGTAGTCGAACACGTATCCCGTGGTTCCCGCCGTTGTGGCTGTATGATTCAGTAGAATCAGTTCATCACTGCCATCGCCGTCCACGTCATAGACCGCAAAGCGGCTCGGCGTCGTGCTGTCCTGCTCATCGCTCGGCATGCCATCCGGCGTGATGCGATTCTGCATCAGGTTTTCAAGCGCCTCACTGTATGCAGTATAGTCTTGCTGCTTGGCTGCATCCGGCTGTGGTGTTTCCGCCGCCATTGTTGCCCCCGGTTGTGCCGTCGCCACGACAACCGCGGTTGGGGACGGTTGTTCGGCGGTTGCAACCGGTGCTTCGATGCCGGTTGCGCATGCGGAGAGCGCCAGACACAAAATTGCGCTCACTGCTATCGTAAATTGTTTTCTCATCGTACTTTTGATTCCTTTCCCGATTGGAGCTGCCTTTTTTACACCGCCGGAGTGGTTGTATCCCAAGCGTGATTCCAACATGCGTCTGTGGCAGGATTGCCAACCCGGTGTATATTCTTCCTGTGCAGTTCGTTTGTCGTCGACGACTTTTCACAATGCCTAGCGTATTTTAACATATTTGAGCAAGGCAAATTCCACTTCACGCAAACACATTTACAAAATACGCGATTGAGCAGTTCAAAAGAGCGCGACTGGCTTGCTCCAGGGTGCAGTAATACAGACTTCTATTGTTTAAAAACAGAAATCTGTTTCGTTACTATGGATGCAAATAGAGTGTTGAATTATGCTCCGATACCTGAGCACGTGTAAGACAGCATGACATTACGAACCAGTGTCTATCATTTACTCCTGTGACACCCGCATCATTCGATATCCAATTCCCACATGCGTCTGAATGAGCTTCTGCCCAAGCGGAGGCTCCACCTTTTTTCGCAGGGTCGCCATGTAGACGCGTAGCGAAGGCGTATCGTTGGGCAGAGTATTTTGCCAAACCTCTTTGAGAATTAAATTATGGGTGAGCACTTTGCCAACGTTATGCGCCAGCAAACTGAGCAGCTTATATTCAATCGGGGAGAGATGAATCTCCTCTTTCCCTACAAACACACAACCTGCGGCATAATCAATCTTAAGGTCGCCATTTTCAAATGTCGTCTCGTTCGTCGTGCCGTGCTCCTGCATGAACTGAACACGCCGGAGCGCAACACGAATGCGCGCAAGCAGCTCATCCACCGAAAACGGCTTGGTCAGGTAGTCATCCGCACCTGCGTCGAGGGCTTCGATTTTATCTGCATCGTCGCTGCGGGAGCTGACCACGATGATGGGCATTTGCGACCATGCCCGCGTTTTATGAATGATCTCCACACCGTCAAGATCCGGCAGCCCCAGATCGAGAATCATAATGTCGGGTCTTTGCGAAAGAGACGCAAGAACCGCCGCGCTGCCGGTCTCTACCGCAATCTGGCGATATTGCTGTGATTCGAGCGTCAGCGAAATCAAATTGCGGATGGGTTTGTCATCCTCCACGATGAGTATCAGCGGCTTATTCATCTAGATTCACCTCCGCTTTCTGAAGTGTAAACGCAAAAACCGCCCCATGCGGTGCATGATCCGAAACACTGATTTCCCCGCCATGCGCAGAGACAATCGCGCGGCAGAGTGAAAGCCCGAGGCCAAGGCCGCGCCTTGCGTCGCCGCGTACTCCCGCGCTTGTGAAAAATAGATCAAACACATGCTCCTTACTTTCATCGGAGATGCCTGGCCCGTCGTCCGAAACAGTGATCCGCACGAAACTGTCATCCGCCTGCGCATTTAGGAAAATGTGTGAGTGTTCCGGCGTATACTTGATGGCGTTTTCCAGCAGGTTGAGCAGTACCTGCACGATGAGCGGCGCATCCATGTTCGCCATCAGTAGATCGTTTTCGATTTCTATCTGTATGTTATGCCGCTCCGCCCTTCGTCCGATGCGAGACATCGCGCTTTCTATAACATCTGTCACCAATTCCGGTTTGAGATTGAGCCGGATTGAGCTATCGTCCATCCTTGTGATGGAGAGCAGATTTTCCACAAGGTTGATCAGCCAAATGGAATCGTCATAGATGCTGCTGTAAAGCTGCTGCTGATCATCCTTTGGTACCGCCCCGCGCAAAAGCATGTCCGCGTTGCCGGAAATGCTGGTGAGCGGTGTTCTTAGGTCGTGCGAAATCGCGCGCAAAAGATTTGCACGGAGCTGCTCCTGCTGCGCCTTGAGCGCGATAGACTGTCTCGCCGCATCCGATTGTTGCTTGTCGAGCGCGAGACCGCACTCGCCAATGATTGCCAAGCAGAGGCTTTGTTCAAACGAGTCCAGCGGACGGATGAGCTCTACCCCTGCAACCGCGCGCACTTCACCATGCCCGCGCACCGCGAGATATTGGCAGCGCGCATCAGAGGCAACAGCGGTGCCCGCTCCGGAACGCTTGTTGTTGATGAGTGTCCAGTCAGCCGCCGCGCGCTCGTTTGGATTAAATAACTCCTTCTTTACGGTATCGGGAGGAATCAATACGGGTTGCGCCAACGCCCCGTTTTCAACCGGATAAAGAAGGGCCGCGCCGCCGACCAGCGCATGCAGCTGTCGCGCGGTCTCCAGCAAAATCTCGTCTGCGCTCTCCGCCTGCTGAAGGTTTCTGCTTGCGGTGAGCAATACCTCAGTTCGATAGGCTTTCTCCGCGTTGACCTTTGCCTGCTGCCGTGCCTTTGCGGTAAGTGAGCTCGTCAGGATGGACGCAA
>JAEWYV010000210.1 GCA_023458615.1 Bacillota bacterium | reverse complement strand
AGCAGCCGCCTTCTACAACGGCGTGAGGCAGAGCGCGCAAGAAAAGCAAGCGACGAAGAGAACGAGATTCGTTATAGCGCGCGGATGTGTTTGGAGGATGCCCTGCGCACCAATCGCCAGATGAAGCTGGTTCCGTTACATGAGCGCTATACTTCGCCGGACTATACGCCTGCCCGTATCAGCGAAGAGACCGGGGTTTCCCGCTTGATGGCGGAACGAATCCGAACCATTGCGGCAGTGGCGCTAGCTCGCATGCTATCCTCAACCACCAATTCCTAATGTCCACTGGATTTGACAACATACATGCGGTGTGAAATAATACAGCTGTTGTGTAACGCTTCTCATTCGTGCGAGTTTGACCCGTTTTGACATCATAAATAGCAGGAAAAATGCGAGTCGCACTTCTGAAGAGGGAAGAAACAACGAGTAAAGAGGGAAAATCTCCGAACCAATGCGACCGGATATCGCGAGGCCGTTTTGGTCAATGGGTACGGCTGGAAACAGGCGTGCCTGCCATGTTTGCAAAGGAGATCATAGATTTTTTTTGTATTCGGCACGGGTAGTCGTGGATCGGAGCATTTTCTCCATATCAAAAAAGGAGAAACCAATCATGAAAAGGCGTTTTTTTGCGATAGCAATTGCATTGCTGCTGGTGCTGTCTCTGTTCGGCTGCGCAAAACCCGCGGCAAATGAAACATCGTCTGTCGAATCCACACCGGAAGTGGTCGTTGCGGGCGGGCTTGACGCGACACCGGCGGCACAGATGAGCGGTGAGAGCGGTCTGGACATCAAGATCCTGCTCGAGCAGGATGACGACATGAAGAACAACTACACCCTGATCGCGGTGAATGACGCTGCGCCCTTCAAGGACGCGGATGGTAAGGCGGTTAGCGGGGTGGCGGTCAATACCATTGGCGCGAAGGCGCTCATCGACTGGATGCTCAGCGACGAGGCCGGACAGCTGATCTCAGGCTACGGCGTATCGCAATATGGCGAGGCGCTCTTTACCCTGAGTCCCGATAAGGCTGTCTCCAAGGCGCAGATACCGGAGGCGACGGACGCGACGAGAACCATCCGCCTCTCGACCACGACTTCGGTCAACGACAGCGGATTGCTGACGTATTTGCTGCCGATGTTTGAGGCGAAGTATGGCTATACGGTCGAGGTTTCTTCCGCCGGAACGGGCAAGGCTATCGCCGCGGCGACGATGGGCAACGCGGATCTCATACTCGTGCACAGCAAATCGCAGGAAGAAAAGTTCGTTGCAGATGGGTTTGCAAAAGTGCTGGAAGGCTACAGCACCGAGCGGCTCACATTTATGTATAACTACTTTGTGCTGGTTGGCCCGAAGGACGACCCGGCAAAGGTTGCCGAAGCCGCGAACGTTAAGGATGCGTTTGCGCGTATCGCGGAAGGCAAGTTCCCGTTCGTTTCCCGCGGGGATCAGAGCGGAACACACACCAAGGAGGTCTCTCTCTGGCCGGAGTCGCTGGGCATCACCACGGATGCGGCGAGCGTTGCCGCCTATAGCGAATGGTATCTCTCCAGCAACGCCGGTATGGGCGTCTGCCTGACCATGGCAAACGAGCTGGGCGCCTACGTTCTTTCGGACAAGGCAACGTTCCTTGCCTTTGAAGCAAACGGCGGCGCGGAGGGATAATTCCCTGTGAGCGGGGCACTATCTCGCGCGTTTAGCCTGCTGCTTTCAGGCGATGCGTTGCTCAACAGCATATTGACTGTTACGCTGAAGATGACGCTCCTCAGCTCCTGCACGGCGCTCCTTTTAGGGGCGCCGTATGGCGTTCTGCTCGCAAGCACACACTTCCCCGGGCGCAAGTCGCTCATTATACTGAATCGCACGCTCATGGGTCTGCCGCCCGTCGTCTGCGGACTGCTGTGCTATCTGCTCTTTTCCGGCGTCGGGCCGTTACGCGGGTTAAAGCTGCTGTTTACGGTGACTGGCATGATCATCGCCCAGGTGATCCTAATCACTCCAATTGTTGCAGGCAGCATGGAGACCGCGCTTGCCCCTCTGGTTGGCGACATTCGTGAAACCGCGCGCGGGCTTGGGCTTTCGCGCGGGAAAATCTTTCTGCTCACACTCAACGAGAGCAAGTATGCGCTTGTCTCCGCCTATCTTTTGGGCTTCGGGCGGGCGATGGCGGAGGTTGGAGCGGTGTCCATGGTCGGCGGCGCAATCGCCTACAAGACAAACGTGATGACCACCGCGATCATGATGTATACCAACATCGGAGATTTTCAATATGCGCTCGCGCTTGGCGTCCTGCTGCTTGTCATATCGTTGATGGTCAATGTATTGGCGCACCTGCTGCAAAGGAGTGCGAAGATATGATTGCGTTAACGGGAGTAAAAAAGCGATATGATGCCAGATGCGTGCTGGATATTCCATCGTTGAAGATTGCAAAGGGAGAGCGGATCGCGCTCATCGGCCCGAATGGTTCCGGCAAGAGCATGCTGATTCGCCTGCTTGCGGGGACACTTCAGGCAGACGAGGGTACGATTTCACTTTCTGAAATTGAGCGTAAGGACATCGCCTATCTGCCGCAAAAACCCTATGCGTTTGACCTCAGCGTAGAGCAGAATGTAGCGATTGCACTGGACGGGCTGAAGAATCGGCGGCAGTTAGCTATCAAAGCGCTGGAGCGCGTAGGTCTATTGCATCTTTGCAGCGCGCGGGGCAGCCGCCTCTCCGGCGGAGAGGCGCAGCGCATGGCTTTGGCGCGTGTGATCGCGCGCCCGCATGCGCTTCTGCTACTGGATGAACCAACCGCGAGCGCGGATATTCAGGCTGTAGAGTGCATGGAACGTTTGTTGATGGATTATGCGGCTGAGAATAGTTGCACGCTCCTATTCTCCTCTCACGCGCCGTCACAGGCGCTCAGGCTCTCGACTCGCACCATTGTGCTAACGGATGGCTGCATAGTTGAAGACGGCGAAACGGGGCAGGTGCTGCACGATCCGCAAGAACCAGCAACACAATTCTTTTTGCACCATTGGAGAATATAGACGAAGAAGCACAAACGCCGCAGGAAATCTCCTGCGGCGTTTTGCATGGGAATCACTCATTTGCAGAACTGATGATACAACCGCCCGAAGCCCGGTAGGGCGAGAATGATGGTTTCGTAGGACACGCAGTATGCAATGCGAACATAGGACGGACAGCCAAAGCTGCGACCGGGCACGATGAGGATATCCTCGCATTTTGCCGCCTCGGCAAACGCATCCCCGTCGCCGCCCGGTGCCTCAAGGAAGAGATAAAACGCGCCATCCGGTGGCATACAGCGGTAGCCGAATGCGTTGAGCCCCTCATAGAGCGCGTCGCGATTTCTGCGGTAGCTCGTCAGATCCGGCATGAGATTGAGCTCCGCTGCGCGAGCGATGGTTTTTTGCAGTAACGACGGCGCACAGACATAGCCCTGCACGCGCGCGCTGCCCGCGATTGCATCGTAGACATCGTCAAACTCCGGCATATCGTTGCCAAGGAGCACATAGCCGATGCGATCACCCGGGAGTGAGAGACTCTTGGAATAGGAATAGGAGATGATGGACGCATCGTAAAAATTCGTGACAAACGGCACGGGCAAGTCGGTATAGTTCAGTTCGCGGTAGGGTTCATCCGAAATGAGATAGATGGTGTGCCCGATCTCAGTGCTCTTCTGGCGCAGAAGGGAGGCAAGCTGCTGAATCGTCTCCTCGGAGTAAACCACGCCGGAGGGGTTGTTGGGCGAGTTGATGATCACACCTTGCGTATGCGCGTTGATGGCGCACTCCAGCGCGGAGAAGTTGATTTGAAAGTGCTCCATATCCGGCTCTACGACGACGAGCTTTCCGCCAGCCGTCGCGGCAAAGCAACCGTATTCCGGAAAATACGGCGCAATGGCGATAAACTCCGTCTCCTTGTCTACGGTCAGCGCCCGGAGGATGGAGGTTAACGCAGCCGCCGCGCCGCAGGAAATATAGAGATTGCGGCGAGTAAACGACGTCCCGAAGCGCAGATTGAGATTGTTCGCAATCGCGTCCCGCGTTTCGTTTGCGCCCGGTGCGCTGGTGTAGCCATGCAGGGCGGAGGGGTCGGAGTTATTCAGCAGACGAACCATCTCCTCGGTAAGCGCCGCGGGCGGCGGGACAGAGGGGTTGCCAAGCGAGAAATCGTAGACATTCTCCTCGCCGACAACGGCAGCGCGCTTGCGCCCGAACTCGAAGAGCTCGCGAATGGCGGAGCGCACGCGCCCCAACTGGAGCATTTCCTTGGATACCATTGGTTTTCTATCCTCCCTGTAAAACCCGCTGACGGGTTAAAATCATGCAGATCGCTTTTTGCTAACCCCGTCGGGGCGTACCGGTATCATGCCTCAATGCGATAACCCGCGTCAAATGCGGCGATGTTGAGGGCAAGCACCTTCGGCGGCACAGATTCGGTCAACGCGGCGTTCCAGTCGATGGACTCGAGGTGAAACGCGCGGACGAGCGCGCCGAGCAGCACGATATTGGTGCAACGGATGTTGCCCAGCCCTTTGGCAATGGTGCTTGCGGGAATTACCCGCGCGTCAAAGGCGCGTTGCATCTCCGCGGCGATGTTTTGGGGATACTCTGCCGCGCCGCTGGAGACGGGTATGGGCATGACCTCATAGTCGTTGATCAGCGCGAGTCCGCCTGGCTTGAGCAAATCGGAATAACGTACTGCCTCGAGTTTTTCAAAGGCGACGAGCACATCCGCTTCGCCCCGTCCGATGATGGGGGAGTAGACCTTTTCGCCATAGCGAACCTGCGTGGAGACGGAGCCGCCGCGCTGCGCCATGCCGTGCACCTCGCTCATCTTGACATCAAACCCCGCCTGTACGAGGCCGGCGGTGAGTGTTTTGCTCATGAGCAGCGTACCCTGACCACCGACGCCGCAGATGAGAATGCTTGTTACGTTTGTTGCTGTCATACGGGTCATTCTCCTTTCTGCTCTTCGCCAACGCGAGAGATAGCGCCAAAGGGACAGGCCTGCGCACAGAC
>JAEWYV010000209.1 GCA_023458615.1 Bacillota bacterium | reverse complement strand
AGCGGGTCCAAAGGTACCATCGCGAGCATGTATTTTGAGGCGCTGACCAAGCACTATGGCGTATCGATGAAAACGCCGTATGAGGAGTTGCCCATAGAGGTACAGAACGCAATCCTCTATGGCACGGGTAAGGACAAACTGCACATTGCTTATAAAAAGGAATTTGGCAGCGGTACCTTTGACGCGCCGTTTGAAGGAATTGCCGTCAATATGGAGCGGCGCTACCGGGAGAGCACATCGGAATACAGCAAGCAGGAGATTGAGCGTTTTATGGCGCAGACGCCATGCCCGGACTGCAAGGGCAAGCGCTTGAAACGTGAAAGCCTCGCTGTCACGGTTGGGGACATGAACATTGCGGATCTTTCCGACCTGCCGGTTAAGAGCACACGGGATTTTCTGCGCGAGATGAAGCTGGGCAAAACGCAAACCATGATTGCCGAGCAGATCCTAAAGGAGATTGACGCGCGGCTCGGTTTCCTTGTCAATGTTGGTCTGGATTATCTGACCCTCTCGCGCTCTGCGGTTTCTCTCTCCGGCGGAGAGGCACAGCGCATCCGCCTCGCAACGCAGATCGGCAGCGGGCTCATGGGCGTGCTATATATTCTTGACGAACCGAGCATTGGGTTGCATCAGCGGGATAATGCGAGACTTCTCAAAACTCTGCAACGAATGCGCGATTTGGGCAACACCTTGATTGTGGTGGAACATGACGAGGAAACCATCCGAACCGCGGACTATGTGGTGGATATCGGCCCGGGTGCGGGCGAGCACGGCGGTAAAGTGGTTGCCGTCGGTACGCCGGAGGAAATCGCGGCAAACGAGAACTCTATCACCGGCGCCTACCTCAGCGGGCGTATGAGCATCCCCGTGCCCAAGGAGCGCAGACCCGGCAACGGAAAATCACTGATTGTTCGCGGCGCACGCGCGCATAATCTAAAGGGAATTGACGTTGAAATTCCGCTCGGAAAATTTGTCTGTGTGACAGGCGTTTCCGGCAGCGGAAAATCCAGCCTCGTCAACGAGATCATCAAAAAAACACTTCTGCGAGACCTCAACCGTGCGCATACCCGCCCTGGCGAGCATGATCGCATAGAAGGTATTTCCGCGCTGGACAAGGTGATCGATATCGATCAAAGCCCCATTGGGCGTACACCGAGGAGCAACCCCGCAACCTATTGCGGGCTATTCGACCTCATCCGTGCAGTGTTTGCCAATACGCCGGATTCCAGGATGCGCGGCTACAGCAATGGGCGATTCAGCTTCAATGTCAAGGGCGGCAGATGCGAGGCTTGCAACGGAGACGGCATCATCAAGATTGAGATGCACTTCCTGCCGGATATCTACGTTCCCTGCGAGGTCTGCGGCGGAAAGCGTTATAATCGCGAAACGCTGGAAGTGCACTACAAAGGCAAAAACATCTATGATGTGCTCAATATGACGGTGGAGGAAGCGCTTCGCTTCTTTAAGCCGCTGCCGAAGATCGCACGGAAACTGCAAACGCTCTACGATGTGGGCTTGGGCTATGTCAAGATCGGTCAACCGAGCACGCAGCTCTCCGGCGGCGAGGCGCAGCGCGTAAAACTCGCAACCGAGCTGAGCCGGCGAGACACGGGGCGCACGCTCTATATTCTCGACGAGCCGACTACGGGATTGCATGTAGACGACGTGAAGCGACTGCTGGAGATACTCCAGCGGCTCTGCGAAACGGGCAGCAGTGTGCTGGTCATCGAGCATAATCTGGACGTCATCAAGTGCGCGGATCATGTCATCGACCTTGGCCCAGAGGGCGGAAACGCGGGCGGCAACATTGTCGCTATCGGCACGCCGGAGGAGGTTGCTGCTGTGGAGGGTAGCTACACCGGCCAGTTCCTAAAGGGTGTTTTAGCCAATGCCTGAGGAGCGCAAATCGCTTGAATCAAACTGCGATTCCAGTGGTTTTGTAACAAACCTGTGACGAAACGGGGATGCGTGTATGCGCATCCCCGTTCGTATTATATAATGCGTGTGTCAATATCCCTCAGGATTGCCGATGGGTATAGTGCCCGCCGATGCGGACGAATATCACAGGCAATCGGAAAGGAACCAAACAAAGTATGTATACCAGATGGAGACTCTATATCCTCGCCGTGTTCATCGTGATCGTCGGCGTTTTGCTCTTTGGCTGCCGCATTTGGCGCAAGCGTGGGCATCAGTTCAGTGTTCTTCGCGAGGTTTTTCTCATCCTCGGCGTGGTTCTGATTGTGGAAACGCTTATCATCTCCACACTCTCCAACTATAACCTCGGCGTAATTCTGCCCGCGTTCTTCGGCGTGCCGCTCGTGTTTCTCGCGTTTATGCTGCCGAAGATGGAGCATGGATTTCTGCTGTTTCTCAAGTGGATGATCGCGCTTTGCTATGCCGTTGCCATCGGCATCTTCTTCGTTTGCGGATTCTTAATGATTCGTGCCGCGAGTGAGGGGGAGCACGTGGAGGCAGACGCTATTATCGTGCTTGGTGCGGCAGTGCACGGGGACAAGGTCACATGGGTTCTGGAAAATCGGCTGAATACCGCTATGGAATATATGGAGGAGCATCCAAAGACAATCTGCATTGTTTCCGGGGGGCAGGGTGCTGGTGAAACGGTCACAGAAGCCTCAGCGATGAAAAAATATATGGTCGAGCGAAATATGGATCCAAGTCGTATTTTCACGGAAGAGAAGGCAAAAAATACCAAGGAGAATTTCGAATACTCCAAGGTCATCATCGATGAAAAACTCGGCAACAACGCGCGTATCGCGTTTGTCACCACAAATTTCCATGTCTTCCGTGCGGGACAGGTTGCGCGCGCGCAGGGGGTCAACGCTGTCGGCATTCCGGCGGAGGACGTTTGGTATCTCAGGCTTAACAACTTCCTCAGGGAGTGCGTCGGCATCTGCGTCTATGCATTGCGAGGGGATATTTAATTCATCTTTTTCTCGGGGAGCAGGGAGATGGAACACGACACACCAACCAAAAAGCGCGGCAGGTTTGCCCGCGCTATGAAAGCCATAGGGATCATTCTGCTTTCTGCAGT
>JAEWYV010000208.1 GCA_023458615.1 Bacillota bacterium | reverse complement strand
GGGAGGCTGGTGCCGGATTACGCCTGCGCGCAGAAGGCTTCGTATGCGCTCGCATCCATGAGCTCGGCAAATGCCGTCGCATTGGATACCTCGATGAGCCATGCGCCATAGGGGTCTGCGTTGATGGACTCCGGCGCGGCAGAGAGATCTTCGTTGACGGCGCAGACGGTGCCGCTGACGGGGCTGAGCACTTCGGAGACGGCTTTCACGCTCTCCACATCGCCCAGCGAAGACTCCGCGGTGACCGAATCGCCAACCTGCGGCAGATCGATGAAGACGATATCGCCAAGGGAATGCTGGGCAAAGTCGCTTAGTCCCACGCGAAAGGAGCCGTTGCCGAGGTCGAGAAGCCACTCGTGGGAGCTGGTATACTTGCGATCATTGAGCAGTGTCATGGGTTGTTTCCTCCGGTTTGATTGAATTTTTTGAATTTTACGGAAAAAAAACAGGACGCGCGAACAAAGTCGCGCGCCCCGTATCTGAACCTGAAAGATTCTTCCGCAATCGAACTAGATGTGCCGTGATTGCGAAATTGCCTCGTCGGTGCCATGTTTTGCGGCATGGCTTTCCGAAGCTTCGTCGGGTATCGGTCCTTTTGCCTGAGAGTTTGTTGCGCATTCCCCTTCGGCGCCGCTGTCATGCGGGCTCTCCCGATACCGTCAACCGAATATGAAGTTTTTACCTGATGAGTGTACTGTTTTTTTGCGCTTCTGTCAATCTGAAAGTACTACAAACTCCATCTTGCAAAAAGGCTCCCGATTCACACCGGAAGCCTTTCTTCTTATACATAGATATTAAGCGGTCTTTTTCTTGTTCTTCCCGAAGAGCTGTCTGCGGAAGAGGATGAGGTTCATCACTACAAACAGTCCGGCAAGCGCCGCGAGAGTAATCCATACGTTGGTGAGGTTCGTCGTCGCCGGATCGGCGGTGAGCCCGATTGGCGCATAGCCAAGGAGCAGCAGCATTGGGAAACCGAACACGATTGCCCAGAGTTGCTGATAGACCAGGTTGTTTGCGGCAGGTGTTTGAAACAGCGGATCGATCTCGCGTAGCAGGATGACGCCCGTGCTCGCGGTACCCGTCAGCATGCCGTAAAGCGAGAGAAACGCCTCATGGGAATACTGCGGATAGATGCGTTTGCAGATGAAGTCGAGCTGCCAATAGGTCGCAACCGCGCCGACGATACAGATGATGCTCAGCGGAACAATGAATTCCCGATGCGAGAACGCGGAGAGATCGATTGCGGCAATGCTCGCGACCACCATGAGGTCAAACATGACGCCGGAGATACGCGCAAGCATAAAGTTATTCAAATACTGGCGCCGCCCGCGATTGGTGAATCCCTTAAGCGTGTTGCGCACTAAGATTGCCATCACGGTGCCGATGAGGAAGTTAAATCCCCAGATCAGCGGCTTGACCGTGCTGGCAAAAAAACCGCCAAGCTGATCCAGCCCCAGCGAAATTAAGTACATCACTGCATAGGCTGCCATATAGGTGAACACCACAAGCCCGATCTGAACCGTGAGTTTATCGAGCGATTCGGAGAGCGGGATTTCGTTTTTCTCCGTAATACTCTCCGCTGTGAGATCTTCCATCTCGTCTGCATTCAGGTAGAGTGACTTGATCAATCCCTTGTTTTTCATGCGCTGTAGATAAAATACGCCACCAAGTCCCGCGGAGACGAAGCCCATTGCCGCAACGGTCAAACCAAAGCTTCCGCCAAACCGGAACGGCGCATATGCGGTTGCGGTTTCATAGACATGCCCCCAGTTATATGCCTGCCCCGGGCCTTGTCCATAGCCCATCGGCAGGAGCAAACCGGATGCGGGCCAGTTGCCGATTACGTAAAACAGGCCAAGCGTAATTGCAAGCCCCAAGAGTCCCTGCAATAGATAGGAGGAAACCGTGGTTACGCCTGCGTCAAACACGGCGGCGTTGGACTCGCGGGTCTTCTCCCGTTTGCTGGAACGCAGCGCCATCGCGACAAATCCGAGACCGAGGCCGTGGTAGGTCAGCGTTTCCATGGTCACTTTATTAAATACCGGCACACCGACGATCTTCTCGTAGGCGAGGTTAGCAAACAAAATGAGGAAGCCACCCAGAACGGAGCTGGGAATCAGGGACTGCCGCAAGGGCTTGATGAGCCTTCTGAGCATGTTTGCCGTCAGCATACCGACCAGCAGAATTGTCAGCTCAATCATGAGCGACCAAACGCTCGCATCCCAGAAATTATGGCCTATTGTCATATTATTCGGCTCCTTTAAGCGCTTTTGGAATCGTCGTGTAGATCTTGTTTTCTTTCAGCCGCGCGAACGCGGGCAAATGCAACTATTTTCAATATAACATGCTCAACCGCACATGGCAAATCAGAAATCCTTAACAATATACTCTTTTTTGTTTAGAAAGTCGTAGCCTGCTCTGCTTTTTCCTCCAGCATTTTCTTCGTGTCCTCTTCAATTTTTAAGAAGAAGATGACAACCATCATCACGGCGGCAACGAGCATCGGGATCCAGCCCAGTATCGCATTGATCGTATGGATCGCCGCAACCGGCTGTGCGGTCAGCTTTGCATTAAAGCCGTTGACCGAGAGTGCGACGGCGACGAGCTGTGTTGCCCCTGCGACGGCGAGCTTGCTGGCAAGGTTATCCGCCGTGGAAACGAGGCTATCCAGCCGTCTGCCGGACTGCCACTCGATGATATCCACAATGTTGTTGCGGTTGGTATTGAACATGACAAACGTAATCGTAATCGCGATGCCGACCGATATGGCGTTGACATAGATCGCACCAAGCGAAAAGGGGTTGATGACAAACCAGATTTTGCCGAGGATAAAGATTGCCGCCGCAAGGAGCATGGTTCTCTTTCGCCCAAGCAGGCGGTCGATGGCGGAGACGAGAAATGACGAGCCAAGCGCTGCGGCGAGATACGCCGCCTGAATGGCGGTTGCCGCTGCCGTGCTGCCGATGACATAGGTGGCATAATAGGTGATGCAGCTCATCAAGAGCAGATTGATGACCCCGTAGCAGATGATGTAGAGCATGTTGAGCACCCAAGACCTGCAACGAAACAACATGGCGAATACCGTCTTTGCTGAGAGCTTTTCGTCGTCCTCCGCAATGGGTTTGACGCGTTCCTTTGTCGTAACATAATGCGCAATGCAGCCGATGATGCAGACCGCGCCCATCACGCAGGCGGTCAGCAGAAACCCGCGCGAACTCATGGAGTCAATGAGGTTCCCCTTTTGATCCATAGCGCCGAAGAGCTTGAGCAGCGGCAGGCAGGCCACCGCGCCGATGCCCGCGCCGAGCGCGCCGCCGAGGTTACGATATACGTTGATCGACCTGCGATCCGCGTCCAGATTGGTGGCGAGGCTACCCATGCTGTTATACGGTATCCCAACAAATGTATTAAACAGCTCAAAAAACAGATAGACGATGAGCGCAACCACGATCGCCGCGCG
>JAEWYV010000207.1 GCA_023458615.1 Bacillota bacterium | reverse complement strand
GCGAAAATCCGGTCATGGAGAGCCCGCAGTTACCCGTGATGAACGAGGTGATACCCTGCCGCACAAACGGCTCGAAATACGGTTTCGGATTTGTCTTGGCGGCGTACCAGTCGTTGTGGGAATGCGCATCCATAAATCCGGAGGAGACGCTTTTTCCCGCTAGATCGATGATGGCTGCATCCGCGCAATCAATCTGCGGCGCAACACCGATGATTCTGTCGTTCTCTATTAAAATATCGCCAAAAACCGCTTCGTTGCCGGTTCCGTCGTAGATTTTGCAGTGTTGGAGCAGTGTCTTCATGAATACCTCAAACGCAAAGTATTAAAATGGAATATCAGCAGACTGAATATTTGAAAAATCATACTGATCAGTGTAATTCTTGTTAAAAATGGAAGCAACAGCAGAATAAAACTGTGGTAGATAATTAGGTGCTGTGGCTAAAATTTCAGCGTTTAAAGCATCAAGATTTTGAAGTTTATAGCGCTCAATACTGGCAGCCCTTACTACCCTGCCATCAAAATCTAGTACCTCCATGAGATCAATGTTCTCATCAAATATGTGCGCGTCAAGAATTGAGGACAGTCGGCTTATAACCTCAGCTACATATTCGCCATTAGCTTTTAATGCTATTGAAAAATACGGATCCCAGCTTACATTTCCCCAGTAATCATTATCATAAATACCAGCTATGGAGCTTGCCACAGTCTGGACTCTTGAACGCAAAAGGTCAAAGTCGATTGGCGATTGCGGATTTGGCTCAGAAAGCGGAGTTCCCGTATCAGAGGGCGGACTCACGAAGCTTTTTAAATCTTTGACGATTAAGCGCTTTCCTGTACATTCTTCAAATTCTTGTCTAAGTTCATCATATCTCTTATTGAAAGCGTCATCGGATGTTATAAATATGACTTCTTGTTCTGGGCGAGAGGAAAAGAAGTCGATTAAGCATAACCAGATCAGGGAGTCCTTGAAGCCTTTATCGCTTGCATTTGGCGCATTAGAGTAGGGGGGCCTTTTCAAATACGTCCGTTCGAGCACTCTAGAAAAAAGCGAGCTTGACGAGTTTAATGGAATTATTCTTTCTCCGAACAGGCGTTCATAGCTTATTTGTGATTTTTCTTTGATTCGCTTAGTCAAATCCTCCTTGGATGTCTTACTCTCGATTGAAGCAATGCTAGATAATTCTTTTCGTGCTGACTCAAGCTTTTCGAATTTCGAGATGATATCGAGCTCCATTTGAGCCTTTCGTTCATCTATGACAACCTGAGGAACAAAAACATTGTAATTTTGCTGCTGATCTTTAACGAAAGAATCAAGATCTTTTCCCAACTCGATAATAGCATTGGTGTCCAGAACTATTGCGGCTTTAATGTCTTCCATAATGTGTCACCTGCATGCTTTTAGTGGTAATAAAGAGGCATATCTTTAAACTTTACTCATGGTATCACAATCCGTGAAAAATGAGAAGTTATTCGCAAACTCCATGTAAAAAATACGCGTGTATCAACATCGGAATCCACCGAAAACGCATGGATTTACATTGACGCGCTCCGTCGTTCCCTTTATACTGAGGGCAAATGAATAGCGTGTGCATCTGCGCTTGAAAAAGCGCTGGTAAACGAGAGTTTGCCAAGGGAATGCGGATGAAAACTCCGAGCTACCCCAGTAACCGTGAAGCGGACGAACGGACACAACAAGCCACTGCAACAGTGCGTTGCGGGAAGGCGTCCCAGTAGGAAGAAGCTAAGCCGGGAGACCTGTTTGCGCATGAAATATACTCCTGGGGTGGAGTGAGGCTATCGACCGCGCATATCGTAGGCGACGTTTCTATTGCTCCCTCTCCTCAAAGAGCGGAGCAATTTTTTTATTTGGATTGCTTCCCGTTCGGCTCTATTCATTGCAACAGATCACGGACTCAATTCTTGAAAGGGGAATCATCCAGAAATGAAACATCCAAAGCTTTTATCTGCCCTGCTGGCGGTGCTGCTGCTCGCTGGCGTACTCTCCGCCTGCGCGCCCGCTGCATCCGCTTCCGAGGCGACAGCAGCACCGACCGAAGCCGTCACCCAGGCACCTGAGGCGGCGACCGAAGCACCCAAAGGCGTGACCGTCACCGACATGACCGGGCGCGAAATCACCCTCGACGAACCAGCAACCCGCGTCGTCGCGCTCAGCGCGGCGGACTGTGAGGTACTCTATGCCGTCGGCGCGGGAGACTTAATCGTCGGCCGTGGGGAGTATTGCGATTATCCGGCCGAGGTGCTGGCGGTGCCCGCCGTGCAGTCGGGCATGGAGACGAATATCGAGCAGATCATCGCGCTCAAGCCGCAGGTGCTGCTCATGAGCACCATGGCACAAACGAAGGATCAGATTGCCCAGCTCGAAGCCGCGGGCATCAAGGTCGTGGTGTCTGACGCGCAGAATATTGAGGGCGTCTATACCGCAATCACCATGATGGGCGCTCTGACGGGACATGAAACGCAGGCGGCTGAGGTGGTCTCCGGCATGAAGTCCACGTTTGAATCCCTCTCTGCCCGCGCGGGCGAACTGGAGGGTAAGAGCGTCTATTTTGAGGTATCCCCGCTGCAATACGGACTCTGGACGGCGGGCGGCAGCACATTTATGGACGAAGTCGCCAACATGTTGGGCTTAAAGAATGTGTTTTCGAATGTCACCGGCTGGGCGGAGGTTTCCGAGGAGCAGGTACTTGAGGCAAATCCGGACATCATCGTAACCATCGCGATGTACTTTGGCGAGGGACAGACACCGGAGGAGGAGATCCTCTCCCGCGCGGGCTGGCAGGATGTGACCGCCGTGAAGAATGGCGACATCCTCAATCTGCAGACAAACGAACTCTCGCGCCCCGGCCCGCGTCTTGCGGACGGCGCAAAGGCACTCTTTGACTTTGTTCTGGAGGTTGTAACCAAGGACAATGCGGCATAACACGCAACCGGGTACGGAGGACGCGCCTGCGTCCTCCGCGTCCGTAAAACCAAGCGGCGGCAAACGGGAGGGGTTTCGACTGTATGAACTCATCCTGTTTTCGCTGGTTACGCTCGCCGTTGCCGCGCTCTGCGTCTGCGTTGGTAGCGTGAGCCTGCCGCTGAAGGAGACGCTGACGGTCATCTGGAATGCGATCTTTAACCTGCCGATGCCGGAAGGCATCTCGGTGCCGATCATTCTCTCCGTGCGTCTGCCGCGCGTGCTCTGCGTGGCGCTTACGGGCGGCGCGCTCTCGCTCTGTGGCGGGGCGATGCAGGGGTTGCTCAAAAATCCGCTGGCGGACGGCAGCACACTGGGCGTATCCAGCGGCGCTTCGCTTGGCGCGGTGGTCGCCATCGCGTTTGGCATTACGCTGCCCGGCATCCCGCTTGCGGGAACGATGGTCATGGCGATGGTGTTTGCGTTTCTCTCGCTGCTCATCATTCTCTCTTTGGCGTATAAGATCGACTATTCTATGTCCACCAATACCATTATCCTCATTGGCGTGATCTATTCCATGTTTGTTTCGAGCATTCTCGCGCTCATCATCTCCTTTGCCTCCGATCGCGTCAAACAGATCACCTTCTGGACCATAGGGTCGCTGATGGGTACGAGTCTGCAAAATGCGCTCGTGCTGCTGGCTGCCCTCGTCGTGTTCGGCGGAGTGATCCTGCGCTACTCGCGGGAGCTCAATGCCTTTGCGGTGAGTGAGGACAACGCGCGGCACATCGGCGTGCCCGTGCGGCGGGTCAAGCTGATTCTGCTCATCACGGTGAGCGCGCTCATCGGCGTCTGCGTCTCCATCGGCGGAACCATCGGCTTTGTCGGGCTCGTTACGCCGCATATGGTGCGCATGATCGTTGGCCCCGACCACAAGCGACTGCTGCCAGCTTCTCTCTTCGGGGGTGCGGTGTTTCTCATGCTGGCAGATCTGGTCGCGCGGATATTGCTCAACCCGATTGAACTGCCCATCGGTGTAGTGACGTCGTTTATCGGCGCATTTCTCTTTATCGTTATTTTTTATCGATCCAAACGGGTGCGCGTATGAGCATGAAAAAATGGATAAACCAGATTTTTACAGTTGCGATGCTTGACCAAGTTAGGCGGGTGCGCGTATGAAACTGCTAGATGTCAATAATCTATCGGTGCGCTATGGCAATCTCACGATTGTCTCCGACGTGAGCTTTTCGCTCTCCGAAGGGGAATGGCTCATGATCATCGGCCCCAACGGCGCGGGGAAGAGCACCATCGTCAACGCGATTTCGCAGGGAACTGCGTATACGGGCGCGGTTAGCGTGCTGGAAAA
>JAEWYV010000206.1 GCA_023458615.1 Bacillota bacterium | reverse complement strand
ACCGAGACCAGCGTTTGCAGCGAGAGTGACATGGAGACATCCGCACGCTCCTGTTCGTTGTTGGTATACATGGTGAGAATAAACGGCGCGGGGGTGAGGAAGATCACGATGATCGCCCAGCGCATGGGATCGGATAGCTCAATGATGGAGCCGATCAACAGCAGCGCAATAACACACAGCACACCGCAAACAAGTGTCCGCATGATGGCGGAGATGACGGCGGTTGCGAGGTTCTTTCGGGAAAACTCAATGCCGTAGCCAACCACGATGAAGATGAGGCAGGAGAGCGGCGCGGAGATAAAGTTGCATACGGATGTAATGACCCCCGTGATGCCGGAGGGCTCCAGCGCACGGGAAACGCCGAGGATGGCGAGCACCGCGCCTGAGACCATCGCCCACGGCACGGGATTGGGTAGCAGGGATTTGAGCGATTCCTTTAGCGGGCGACCCGTCCTTGCGTTCAATGCGGCGATGAAGCCGGAGAAGACGAACAGCACCTGCCCAAAATCCATCAACGCCATATAGCGGAGATTCTCCGTGCCAAAGAGCAACGCATAGAGCGCGTAGCCCAGCATGCCGACTTCCCAGCCCGCGGTCATGAACTTTAGCATCGGGCTGCGTTTTTCCAGCGGCTTGCCGATGAGAAAACCCAATCCCAGCCCAACAAAGCCGAGCGTAAACATCGTTGCCGCGAACACCAGCACGCTCGCGGAATACTCCGCCGTGAAGAACAGGCCAAAGAGCATCGCCGGCAGCGCGAATTTCATCACGAATGTTTTCATGCCCTCAATGACTTCGGCGCTGAAGATGGCGCGCTTTCGCGCGTAGAACCCGATGGCGAGGGAGACTATGAGCGGGAGAACGATTTTTAAGATGGATGATATGTTTTGCATGGTGATACTCCAAATCGGCGACATAGTTCTAGTATGAGCGCAAAAGAACGCCCGCTTTTTTGCGGGCGAATGACGTTAGTCTTTTGCGAGTTGCGAAACGAGCGCGATATGCGCGGGTGTGGTGCCGCAGCAACCGCCAAGCCCCCATACGCCGCCGACAGCTAGCTGCTTCATCTCGCCTGCAAACTCCTCCGGCCCGCAGAGATAGACCGTCTGTCCGTCGCGATATTCCGGCAGGCCCGCGTTGGGCTGCATGACAAGCGGCTTCGTTGCACAGGCGACGAAACGAGGTAGAAGCGCGACCAATTGCTCTGGTCCAACGCCGCAGTTGCAGCCGAGCGCGTCTGCGCCCGCCTCTTCCAGCGCGGCGACGACCTTCCCGATCGGCTCCCCGGTCATGAGGCGACCGTTCTGGTCGAAGGTCAATGTGCAGAGCACTGGCAGCCCACAGCCATATTCTTTGGCGGCGCGGATGGCAAGCAGCGCTTCGTCCAGCACGCTCATGGTCTCAATCAGAATGCAGTCTGCGCCCGCCGCGGCGCCAGCCTCGATGGGTTCGCGAAAAAAGTCCAGCGCTTCTTCTTCGGTCAGGTCGCCCAGCGGCTCGATGAATTCACCCAGCGGGCCGATATCCAGCGCGACATACGCCGCTTTGCCGGAGGCGGCGATGGCTTCTTTTGCGAGTTTGACACCGGCTGATACGAGCTCGGCGGGCCTGGCCTTGCCGCGTTTCTGGCGCGGGACATTGCTACCGAAGGTGTTTGTCGTTATGACATCCGCACCCGCCGCAAGATATGCCTCATGTACCGCGCGCACCGCATCCGGATTGGTGATATTCCAGCCATCGGGCGAGTGCCCCGCGGGAAGACCGGCGGCAAGCAGCATAGTGCCGAATCCACCGTCAAAAATCAGGTGCTTTTTGGAAAAAGCGTCAAAAAAACTCATAATCATGCACTCCTTGTTTGGTCGATTCTATCACGTTTTGCCCTACTTTCGCAACGAATCCGCCGCAAAACGGACATCGGGGAAGAAGAAAAGCGGCGGGCAATACATTGCTCCGCCGCTTAAGACTCTGCCTTTTTGTGTCAGTTCAGCGTGGTGTTGACGATCTTCGGCGGCCCTTCGAGCAGTTCGGGATTGGTCAAATACTGCTTAAACCGACGGAACACGGCGGCAAAGTAACTGCCGGAGCAGATGCGTTCGTCCATGACGACGCCCATGGGGAGTGAACGCTCAAAGACGATCTCCTCGCCCTTTCGCACCGGCACCTCGCGCATGTTACCGAGGGTGATGAGGATGCTTGTCGTGCCAAACTCATACACATGGTGATAGATATGGTTGGTGCGGATGCTGGCTAGGTTGCTGATGGTCAGGCTCGCGTGGAACGGGCTTGCCTTGATGAGGCTTTTGGGCAATAGACCATAGCGATCCATAATCTTCAATATGCCGACGCCGACGTTCACAAGTCCCGGGATTTTTAATAGCGTACGCACGATGTCATCCGTCGCGTTGGTGTCGCCCTCCGCGCGATTGTCGTTGACGTAGCTATCCATGATTTCATGCACGCGGAAGATGTCGTCTTCCATCTGAAAATACATCTTGCTCATCGTGCCGTCCAGCTCGCCGGGTTTTAATACCACCATCGCGATGGAGAACTCGTTGCGCTGATAGATTTTTTTGTTTGCGATGAAGCGGTTGAGCAGCGGATATTCCGCCGCTGTGCGCAGATACGCCGCTAGCACAAGGCCAAGATGCGAAAAGCGATAGCCCTGCTTGCGTTTTTCGTTGAGATAAGCCTGCATGGGCGAAATCGGGATATCGACTTCGATCATATTCATCGCATCGTAGCGGTATTTTAAAATATACGGCATCACCGTATAGATGGGATTCGCGTCTGTTACGCGTTTGCCGTCCTTACGCATCGAGATACCTGCCTGTTTCTTCCAATTTATCAACTAGAATACCATAGTTGTCGGGTAT
>JAEWYV010000205.1 GCA_023458615.1 Bacillota bacterium | reverse complement strand
TTGCCCGGCAACTCGTTGCGTGCGATGCCGACGGGGAAGGTGTTGGTCAGCTTGAGACCAAACTGCACGCCGTTATTGCAGGCGAGATCCAAAAGACGCTTAAACATCGGAACAGCGTCGCGATACTGTAAATCGTCGTTGAAATGGAAATCATCAAACACGAGATAGTCATAACCCATGTCGTCCATTGTTTTGCGCGCAAACTGATAACCCAATAGCGTCGGGTTGCACTTGACGAATGTGTTGAGACCCTTTTTGCTGATGAGATAGCTTGCGATACGCTCAATCTCCTGCGGCGGGCAACCGTGGAGTGTGGAGAGCGTGATGGAAGAACAAACATTGGGCGAGATTGCGTCGATATATTTTGCGTCCACCTTGGTGAAGCGCGAGAGGTTTTCTTTTGCCCATGCGCGGCACTCCTCCCAGATAGGAGTTGTGGAGGCGTTCTTGAGCCCTTCGATGAAGCGGTCAATCTTCTCGCTGGTGATGCCTTCAAAATTGTAGCCAACGCTCATGTTAAACATAAAGCCGTCCGGCCTGCCAAGATCAAACTCCCAGCTGATCAGTTTGAGCGCGTACCAAGCCTTGACATATTCGTCAAACGCCTCCGGAACGCGGAGCTCCGTAGACCACTCCACATTATAGCACTCGTCCTCGGCAAGGATGCAGGGCTTGCTGACGGGGAGGTCTTCGCCGTCCAGCGTCTGAACGGTTTTGAGTTCAAAGAAACGGCATCCCGCATAATAGGCAGCAACAAGATTCTGCGTCAGCTGCGTCTGCGGGCCAGCGGCGGGGCCAAACGGCGTTTCCAGATGTTCGCCAAAGAGATCGAGCATCTTGCCTTTGGGCGCGACATACGGGCGGCGGATACCAAATACGCTGCCCTGCTTGCGCTCTTCCAGAATCCAGTTCATCAATTCCCCAAAGGGAATAGGGGTCATACGGTCGGACATGGGGACGCCTCCTTATTCCTAATAATAGTATGGTGCAAATTATTCCGCGGTTGTGGTTCCAACGCGGCATTGAATTGCCGCAACAGAGGAACAGAATCAACCGTTGATCGACTTCCAGAGCTTCGCGGCGCTGATGCGGCATTCCTGCATGATGGCTTTTTCATCCGCAACAAGGACTTTACGATCCTTCATAAGCACCTTGCCGTTGCAGACGGTGGTGACGACGCTGCGACCATTCATGCCAAAGAGGATATGCCCGTTGACGTTTCCGCCGTCCATCGGGGTCAGCGGATCATAGTCGGTAACAATTACATCCGCATACGCGCCGGGCTTTAATACGCCAAGCGGACGCTGGAAGAAGCGACCTGCGATACGCGGATTGTTTTCAAACAGCATGGTAGGAATTTCGCCCCATGCGACGGTCGGATCACAGAGGTTGTGCTTGTGGATGATGTTGCCTACCTTGTAGCTCTCGATCATATCGTTGGTGTAGCCGTCTGTGCCGAGGCCAAGAAGAATTCCTTCCTGGAACAGGCGAATGACGGGGCCACAGCCAACCGCATTGCCCATGTTGGACTCGGGATTGTGCACAACCATGGTGTCAGTTTGCTTGAGCAGACGCATTTCGGCTGGGCTGACATGGACGCAGTGGATGGCGAGCGTCTTTTCACCCAGCACGCCGTTTTCATAGAGACGGTTGACGATGCGCTTACCGTACTTTTTGAGGGAATCTACTTGATCGCCGGGGCCTTCTGCAACGTGTACATGAAAGCCGGTGTAGGAGGGGGTATGCTTTTTGCAGAGCGCAAGCGTTTCGTCCGAAACGGTAAACGCCGCGTGCAGGCCCATCATGCCCTTGAGCATGTCGCTGTCGTCAGCGTTCGCGCGCAGGATCATCCGCTCGTTCTCAATCACGGCCTCGTGCATCTTTTTCTCCCCATCGCGATCGGAGACTTCATAGCAGAGGCTAGTGCGAACGCCGAGCCGTTTTGCAGCGTCTGCGAGCGTATCCAGGCTGCCGGGGATATCATAATAGCTTGCGTGGTGGTCAAAAATCGTCGTAACGCCATTCTTGATGCAATCAATATAAACCGCCTGCGCGGAGAGGTAGTCGTTTTCCTTGGTGAGCAGGCGGTCGATCTTCCACCACATGCCTTCGAGTATATCGTTAAAATCGTGCGGGTTGTATCCTTGAATCGAGAGACCGCGCGCAAAGGCGCTGTAGATATGGTTGTGCGTATTGACCAGTCCGGGCATGATCACGCCGCCATCGGCGTCGATCCACTCCGCATGCGGATATTTTGCCCTGAGTTCCTGTGTGGTGCCAACCTCTTTGATCAAGCGATCTTCAATTGCGACCGCTCCATTTTCCAGATAGAGGCCTTGATCTCTGGTGACCAGTCTGCCGTTACCGATGAGAAGCATTTGTGTGTCTCTCCCTTCGTGATATGCAATTATATAGATAAAAACTTGCAGATTAACAACTAGATTATACTATAACGTTGAAATGCGGCGCAAGACGAGCGACCGAGAATATACAAAAATATTTTTTGCACAATAATTTTGTTCAGTGCTATTTTTTACTGTACATTTCAATTTATTCGGGTTATGATGAGTTATATCCTCAAGTGAATTTGGTTTGGAGAAGGGTGTTTTCGACGGATCAAACGGGATTTACCTGACATGAGGAAATTTTGGATGAATAATTGGAGTGTTCTTATGAAGCGCATTGCTGGCTATCGCTGTACAATTTGCGGAAGGGAATACCCGTTCGGCCCCGAGATGATGACATGCCCCTCTTGCGGAGACAAGGGCATTCTGGACATCGTCTATGACTATACAGAAGTAAAATCCGTCTTTTCCAAAGAGACATTAAAAAATGACCATGATAACAGCATGTGGCGTTACCGCGCGCTAATGCCAATCAAGGGCGAAGGACTTGGAGATTTCCTTCGCATCGGTTGGACACCGCTGTATCGTTCACTGCGCCTTGGCAAGCAGTTGGGACTGGATACGCTTTATATTAAAGATGATGGATTAAACCCCACCGGTTCATTAAAGGATCGCGCGAGCGGCGTTGCTGTCGCTAAGGCCATTGAGCTGGGCTATGATACGATTAGCTGCTCTTCTACAGGCAATGCCGCGAGTTCCTGCGCCGGAAACGCAGCGCGCATGGGTCTCAAGACCGTGATCTTCGTGCCGGAGCGTGCGCCGATTGGAAAAGTGGCACAGCTGTTGATCTTTGGCGCGAATGTCGTCTCTGTCAAGGGCGATTATCGTCAGACGTTTGAATTAAGCAAAGCTGCCATTGAAAAATGGGGATTCTATAATCGCAACGCTGGCATCAACCCAGTCATGACCGAAGGGAAGAAGACCGTTGCGCTGGAGATCGCGGAGCAGCTCAACTGGAACCCGACAGACTGGGTAGCTATCTCCGTTGGAGACGGCTGCACCATCGGCGGTGTTTACAATGGATTTTACGATCTGCTGCAACTGGGCATGATCGACCGGATTCCGAAGATTCTCGGTGTGCAGTCCACGGGATGTTGCCCGTTTGTCAACGCGGATCTGCGCGGGAGCGAGTTGGAACCCACACCGGAGAACACTCTGGCGGACAGCATAGCCGTCGGCGTTCCACGCAATCCTGTTAAGGCGATTCGTGCGGTCAAAGAGAGCAACGGAGCCTGGATTGCTGTTTCGGATGAAGAAATTCTCGACGCAATGCGGTTGCTTGGCAGAACCGAGGGCGTCTTTGGCGAGCCGGCTGGTGTAACAGCAACCGCAGGCGTCAAGGCTGCGGTACGCAGCGGAATTATCCGATCAAACGAAAGCGTAACGGTTGTATCGACCGGCAGCGGGTTGAAGGACGTGAAAAACGCCATGCTCGCAGCGGGCGAACCGTTTAAATGTGACCCGGATATCAAAGCACTGGAAGCTAGCGGCAGGATTCGGTAACGAATCCCTGCCCGGCCTCCGGGCAAAAATCAAATCGTTATAAAATATATAGTTCGGTAGTTTTCAACAATACCCCCTAATTAGGCCAAAAATTCAAACACGTCTACACAATCAAGAAAAAATGTTCTGTTCACAATCGACTTTTTTGATATAATCTAATTAAATACGAAATATTTACTTGCGAATATTGATACAAAATGGTTGTTTCACCCCGCGCCTAGTGTTACAATGGATCAAAATTTATATGGGCGGTTGCGTATACCGGCTTGACTATTTTTCCAAACTGACAGACGGTTGCGCGATGCTGATTCTTTGATCCGCTTGAACGAACCAGATGGGATTGCAATGATGCAATTTTTTGTTCCAGGCGGATTCTGTGCTGAAAAATGGTAAAAATGCGGAGCAAGCATAGGCTTGCGCGAGCTGAATTTTATTTTGCACATTTTTAACGGTTGTTCCACCATATGGTGTTGCAATAAATCAAAATTCGTAGGAGGAAAACCATGAAAAAGTTCATTGCTCTTCTGGCAGTCCTGGCTATGGTATTCGCGATGGTAGCTTGCGCCGCACCGGCGCCCGCCGCCCAGCCCGAAGCACCCGCCACCGAAGAAGCGACCGAGGCCCCCGCCGCGACGGAAGCACCCGCTGCGGAAGCGCCCGCTCTGAAGATCGGCGTCATTCTTGTTCACGACGAGAACACCGGTTATGATGCAGCGCATATCGACGGCATCAAGAAGGCCGCTGCCGCTGTTGGAATCACAGAAGATCAGATCATCTGGAAGTACAACGTTGCGGAAGACGAGACCTGCTATGATACGGCAACTGACCTTGTTGAGCAGGGATGCACCTATATCTTCTCTGACAGCTATGGCCACCAGTCTTACATGCAGCAGGCTGCTTCTGAGAATCCGGATGTCACCTTCGTCTCCATGACGGGCGACACGGCCGCTCTGAGCAAGCTCCCGAACTTCAAAAATGCGTTCCCGCATACCTTTGAAGCCCGCTACGTGTCCGGCGTCGTCGCTGGCATGAAGCTCAAAGAGCTCATGGATGCAGGCACCGTCACTGACCCGTACGTTGGTTATGTTGGCGCGTTCCCGTATGCCGAAGTGGTCAGCGGTTATACCGCGTTCTTCCTTGGCGTGCAGAGCATCGTCCCGACCGCCCACATGGACGTGACCTTTACGAACTCCTGGTATGATCCGACCGCCGAAGCCGAAGCTGCAAACTCCCTCATCGCAAAGGGCGCTCGCATCATCAGCCAGCATGCTGACTCCACCGGCGCACCGTCCGCCGTCCAGACCGCTCTGGATGCAGGCACGCCCGTGTATTGCGTTGGTTACAACATTGACATGCTCAGCGTTGCTCCGACCGCCGCTCTGACCTCTGCTCAGAACGACTGGAGCGTCTACTATACCTATGCCTTCAAAGCAGCGCTTGCTGGGGAAGACATCATGACTGATTGGTCCGAAGGTATGGCAACCGGCGCGAACATGATCTCCACCTTGGGCCAGAGCTGTGCCGCAGGCACAGCCGAGAAGGTTGCCGAAGTGGAAGCCGCGATCAAAGATGGCACTCTGAACGTCTTTGACACCGCAAAGTTCACCGTTGGCGGCGCACCTGTTACCACCTATCTCGCAATCGACACCGATGGCGATTGGGTTGGCGATACTGGCGAAGCAATCGAAAACGGTATCTTCTTTGAGTCCAAGCTCCGCAGCGCACCGTACTTTGGCCTTGCCATCGACGGCATCACGAAGCTGAACTAATTCCGACTCAGAATCTTAGCGAACTCAAGGGGGAGACGGTTTTCTGTTTCCCCCTTGATTTTTAAGCATTTAAATCAAAATAAATTTTGCTCATTGCCAAACATTTTTTTATTATTTCGCTATAACTCGTACGTTTTTATTTACATTGTGTTCACCGTTATGCTAAAATATTTTCAGCAAGTCTTAATCTAATATAGAAGGGGTCAAGCATGTGGAGAGTTCAATAGCGATCCGAATGGTTAACATCACCAAAACCTTCGGTGAAGTTGTCGCGAACGACAAGGTGTGTCTTGATATCAAAGCCGGTGAAATCCTTTCCCTGCTCGGCGAGAACGGCAGCGGAAAAACCACCCTGATGAACATGCTGGCGGGCATCTATTTCCCCGACAGCGGCGAAATCATCATCAACGGCAAACCTGTCACAATCGCTTCTCCGAAGGATGCATTCGATCTACACATCGGTATGATTCACCAGCACTTCAAGCTGGTAGACGTTCTTACAGCCGCAGAAAACATCATATTGGGTTTGAACGAAACCGCTGTTGTCGATTTGAAACGCGTCAAGCAATCCGTTAAAAAAATCTGTGATCGCTATGGCTTTGTCGTTGATCCCAATAAAAAGGTCTATGACATGTCCGTTTCAGAGAAACAGACGCTGGAGATCGTAAAGGTTCTCTATCGTGGCGCGGACATTTTGATATTGGACGAGCCGACTGCCGTTCTCACGCCGCAGGAGACGCAGAAGCTTTTCAGCGTCATGCGCAACATGAAAGACGATGGGAAATCTATCATCATCATCACGCATAAACTACATGAGGTGTTGGAGATTTCCGACCGTGTGGCAGTCCTGCGTAAAGGCCAATACATTGGAGACGTTCCGACATCCGAAACGAATGCCTTAAAGCTCACCGAGATGATGGTTGGTCGCGCTGTTTCGCTGGACATTGATCGTACGGCGCCTGTCAATCCGCAGCCGCGCCTAGTGGTCAAAAACCTCAACGTTTGCGACAAAGATGGCGTAAATCGTCTGAGTGATGTTTGCTTTACTGCCTATAGCGGCGAGATTCTTGGCGTTGCTGGTATTTCCGGCAGCGGACAAAAGGAATTACTGGAAGCAATTGCCGGCCTGCAAAACTGCCGCGAGTGCAGTGACATTCAGTTCATATCATCTAATGGTACAACCTGCCAGCTTTCGGGCATGCATCCAATCGATATTAAAAAACTCGGTGTTGCACTGGCTTTCGTGCCGGAGGATCGTCTCGGCATGGGCCTTGTCGGGAGTATGAATCTCACCGACAACATGATGCTCAGAAGTTATCGGGATGGCAAAGGACCCTTTGCAGACCGCAAGACACCGAAGAAACTGGCTGAAACCGTCGTTCGTGAGCTAGAGGTTGTAACCCCTGGTCTGAACACACCAATTCGGCGTCTGTCCGGCGGAAATGTGCAGAAGGTGCTGGTAGGCCGCGAAATTGCACTCCAGCCGCAACTGCTCATGTCCGCATATGCCGTCCGTGGATTGGACATTAACACCTCGTATAACATCTATCACCTATTGGGCGAACAGAAGAAGCGCGGTGCCGCCGTTATCTTCGTTGGCGAAGATCTTGACGTATTACTGGAGCTGTGTGACAGAATCATGGTGCTTTGCTCGGGACGCGTGAATGATATTGTCGATGCAAGAACAACTACCAAGGACGAAGTCGGATATCTGATGACCTACTTAAAGGAAGGGGGGATGAAGTGTGAGTAAACAGAAATCTGCTACACACGAGCCATTCATCCGCATGTCAAAACGGGATGGTATGCCCCTCTGGAAATCCCTTGGGATTCGCCTGATTGGTCTGACGATCTCGCTCATCATTTGTGCTGTCATCATCTATGCCCTGACGAAGCTCAACCCGTTGAAGGTTTATGCCGCCATGGTAAAGGGTGCATTTGGCACGGATAAGCGCCTTTGGGTTACCATTCGTGATATCATGATGCTACTTTGCATCGCTGTTGGTCTTGCACCCGCGTTTAAGATGCGTTTCTGGAACATTGGCGCGGAAGGGCAGATTCTAGTTGGCGGTATCGCTGCTGCGGCATGCATGATTTACATTGGCAATAAAATGCCGAGTATCGCATTGATTATCGTGATGTTCTTTGGCAGCATGATCGCGGGCGGTATCTGGGGCACAATCCCGGCAATCTTCAAGGCGCGCTGGAATGCAAACGAAACGCTCTTTACCTTGATGATGAACTACATCGCCATCCAGTTGACCAGCTATTTCGTTGCAAAATGGGAAAACCCGTTTGGCTCCAACACCGTTGGTATCATTAATCAGATGACCAAGGCAGGTTGGTTCCCGCCGATCTTTAAGCAGATGTATTCGCTCAACGTCATCATTGTGGTGGTTCTTACGGTGGCCATGTATCTCTATCTGCGCTACAGCAAGCAGGGCTACGAAATATCAGTGGTTGGAGAAAGCGAAAATACCGCTCGCTATGCCGCAATCAATGTTAAGAGCGTGGTTATTCGTACCATGGCGATTTCGGGCGCGATCTGCGGTATCGCGGGATTCCTTGCAGTCAGTGGTGCGAGTCATACGATCTCAACCAGCACGGCTGGTGGGCGCGGATTCACGGCGATCATCGTTGCATGGCTGGCAAGATTTAATACGTTTATCATGGTTGCCATCTCCGCGCTTCTTGTCTTCCTGGAAAAAGGCGCGATTGAAATCGCTTCGCAGTTTGACCTGAATGACTTTGTTTCTGAAATGATTACGGGTATTATCCTGTTCTTCATCCTTGGCAGCGAGTTCTTCATCAATTATAAAGTTCGTTTCCGTGGGGGAAAGAAGGAGGCAGGCAAATGACGCAGATCATATCCTTGATTCAAGCGGCCGTTGTCTTCGGCACAGTTATACTCTTCGGCGCAGTCGGAGAAATTCTTGCGGAAAAGTCCGGCAACCTGAACCTGGGTGTTCCGGGCATCATGTATCTCGGCGGAATCGCCGGCCTCGTTGCAGCATTCCTCTATGAGGGAAACGCAGCAAATCCAGTGCCTTTTGTGGCACTGTTGATTACGCTGCTGTCTGCATTCATCGCATCCATGTTGGGTGGATTGATCTATGCTGTGCTGACCATCACACTACGCGCAAATCAGAACGTAACTGGCTTGACGCTGACGATCTTTGGCGGCGGATTGGCCAATCTTTTTGGCGGCACGCTGAATAAAATGGCTGGCGGCGTAGGCCAAATCTCTGTCGCTCTGACAAGCGGTGCGTTTCGTACGACCATACCGGAGCTTGCAAACCTTGGTGCCGTCGGGAAAATTTTCTTTTCCTACGGATTTATGGCGTACTTCGCTGTGATTCTGGCGTTTCTGGTGAGTTGGGTGTTGAACAAGACAAGCGTTGGCCTCAATCTCCGTTCCGTGGGCGAAAACCCTGCAACGGCGGATGCGGCGGGCATCAATGTAACTAAGTATAAGTATATGGCGACCTGCATTGGTGCTGGCATCTCCGGCTTTGGCGGCCTGTACTATACGATGGACTACATCAAAGGTACATGGTCAACCGATGGAAGCATCGAAAAACTGGGCTGGCTCGCTGTTGCGCTGGTCATCTTCGCAACATGGAAACCGCGCCGCAGTATCTGGGGTGCCTATCTCTTCGGCGCGCTGTTCTGGCTGTATTTCTACATTCCTGGGCTTACCAGAAGTTCGCAGGAAATTTTCAAAATGTTGCCGTATCTGGTTACGCTCTTTGTGCTCATTATGGTGGCGCTCCGCAGAAAGCGTGAGGATCAACCACCGCACAGCCTGGGTGTTGCTTATTTCCGCGAAGAACGTTAAGAGACAGCTTTTTCGATTAGCCCGCGCTGAAATATGCGTGGGCTTTTTGTTTGGGCTGTTATACGTATAAACATATATATAAAAATATATTTTGAAACCTCAAATTTTTAGAGAATTCAGGTTGAATTGCGGATACTTCAACGATATAATGTATTTGGACATCCAGAAAAACATTTCAATTTTCAAAAAATTATCAGGAGCGTGTGGTATGAAGTACGATCGAATTTACAATTTCTCGGCAGGCCCGGCGACGATGCCCGTAGAGGTCCTGGAAGAAGTCGCAGCGGAAATGCTCAACTACAAGGGCAGCGGCATGTGCGTCATGGAAATGTCGCATCGTTCCAAGGTTTATCAGACCATCATCGACGAAGCAGAAGCCGATCTGCGTGAGCTCATGGGCATTCCGAGCAACTATAAGGTGCTCTTTGTTCAGGGCGGCGCAACGTTGCAGTTTGCAATGATTCCGATGAACCTGATGAAGAACGGTGTTGCGGATTATATCGTCACCGGCGCATGGTCTAAAAAAGCGGCGGAAGAAGCCAAGAAATATGGCACCGTCAATGTTATTGCCAGCAGCAAGGACAAGAACTTCAGCTACGTTCCCGATGTGAGCGACCTGCCCATCAGCGAGAACGCGGACTATGTCTATATCTGCGAAAACGAGACCATACACGGCACCACCTATGCCGAACTCCCGAATACGAAAGGCAAGATTCTGGTTTCTGACCAGTCTTCCATGTTCCTCTCCAAACCCTGCAACGTCAGCGACTACGGTATGATTTATGCCGGCGTACAGAAGAACGTTGGACCGGCTGGCATGGTTGTCGTCATCATCCGCGAGGATCTCATCCGCACGGATCTGCCGGAAACCGTACCCACCTACATGCGTTATGACATCCACGCCGAGAACGGCTCTATGTATAACACGCCGAACTGCTGGGCAATTTATGTCTGCGGCAAGGTATTCAAGTATCTCAAGAAGATCGGCGGACTCTCCGCGATGCAGGCAATCAATGAGGACAAAGCGAAGGTCCTCTACGATTTCCTCGATTCCAGCAAGATGTTTAAAGGCACGGTTGAAAAGAGATATCGCTCCCTCATGAACATCCCGTTTGTCACGGGCGATGAAGCGCTGGATGCCAAGGTCGTTGCCGCGACGAAGGCAGCCGGTTATGACAACCTCAAGGGGCATAAGAGCGTTGGCGGCCTGCGTGCTTCCACCTATAACGCCATGCCAAAGGAAGGCGTTGTCGCGCTGGTCGATTTCCTCAAGAAGTTTGAAGCCGAGAACAAATAACCGACAACATAGAGGAGAATTGCTATGATTAAAATTCTTGCCAGCGACGGCATGGAGAAGAGCGCAATTGCCGCTCTCGAAGCCAAAGGATGCCAGGTAGATGTGAAGTTCTATGATCCGGATGCACTTTGCGAAGCGGTGAAGGATTATGACGTACTCGTGGTTCGCAGCGCAACCAAGGTTCGCGAGCCGCAGATCAACGCAGCCTGCATGAGCGGGCGCCTCAAGCTCGTCATTCGCGCGGGCGTCGGCATCGACAACATCGACAAGGTCTGCGCTGAGGGAAGAGGAATTTCTGTTTGTAACACGCCGAAGGCAAGCTCGGACGCGGTTGCGGAACTCGCGCTGGCGCATATGCTTTCCTGCGCGCGCTTCATCTCCGCCGCGGGCCATACCATGCGTGAAGGCAAATGGGAAAAGAAAGCCTACGAAGGCATTGAACTCAACGGCAAGACTGTCGGTATCGTTGGGTACGGTCGCATTGGGCAGGCACTGGGCCGCCGCTGCCAGGCGCTCGGCATGAGCGTACTTGCTTACGACATCTATAAGGTTCCGGGACTGGAATGCGAAACCATGCGCTATGTCGAGATGGATGAGCTGCTCCAGAGTTCCGACTTTATCTCGCTCCATGTTCCGTCCCTGCCGGGGCAGCCTCTGGTTAGCCGCGAGACGCTCAAGCAGATGAAGGATGGCGTGATCATCATCAATACTTCGCGCGGCACCAATGTAGACGAAGCCGCCCTGCTCGAGGCACTCGAGAGCGGCAAGGTTTATGGCGCGGGCCTTGATGTGTTCGCAGAAGAACCGAGCAAGAACGAAGCGCTCTACAAGCATCCCCGTGTGAGCAGCACGCCGCATATCGGCGCCTCCACTGCGGAAGCACAGGCGCGCATCGGCGTTGAAATCGTGGACTTAATTGCGAAGGCGTTCAATCTGTAAAGCTGAGAATCTTTTCTAGTGCACAAAAGGACTCCGGTTCATCACCGGGGTCCTTCGTTTTGTCACATGTTCAATGGATCTGATTCTGTTTTAAAAGCCACAACCACAATATGTAGAGTACATTATGATATATGATACAAAATATTGTATCTGTTTATTAGATAATTTATGAAATCTTTTTAAATTTCGATGACCGAAAGAACAATTATGCAGGCGATATTCATATTATGTAACGATGTTATACTTACAAGATGCTAAGAAACAACCCTATTTTACATGAATTTGACCTTTGGTCCTGTTTCTTCCAAAGTTGTCCACAGAGTATCCACTGAATATATCAA
>JAEWYV010000204.1 GCA_023458615.1 Bacillota bacterium | reverse complement strand
AATGGAAACACTGCTGAATATGCTCAATCTCGGCGTGCATCCGGTCATCCCCGAAAAGGGCAGCCTCGGCGCGAGCGGCGATCTGGTACCGTTGGCGCATATGGTGCTGCCGATGATCGGCGAAGGTATGGCGGAGTATCAAGGAGAAATTCTTCCCGGCGCGGAGGCGATGCGCCGCGCGGGCATCGCGGAGGTAACGCTTGCGGCAAAGGAAGGCCTCGCGCTGATCAACGGCACGCAGGTGATGACCGCTATTGGTGCACTCTGCGTCTATGACGCGGTGCAACTGAGCAAGATCGCGGATATCATAGCCTCGCTCACCTGCGAGGCGCAGAGCAGCATCACCAGCGCATTTGATGATCGTGTTCACCAGTTGCGGGGGCATAGCGGCCAGATTCTCTGCGCCGAGAATCTCAGAACCCTGCTCAAAGGCAGTAAGCTCTCCGACGAGTGCCTTCCGGGCAAGGTGCAGGACGCATACTCCATCCGCTGCATTCCGCAGATTCACGGCGCGAGCCGGGACGCGATACAATATGTTTATGATGCGGTGAGCTGCGAGATCAACGCAGTCACCGACAATCCGCTGATCTTTCCCGATGAGGGGGATGTGGTCTCCGGCGGTAATTTTCACGGGCAGCCGATGGCGCTGGCGTTTGACTTTCTCGCCATCGCGATTGCGGAGTATGCCAATGTATCCGAGCGGCGTACGGAGCGGCTGGTAAACCCCTATCTCAACAACGGTCTGCCCGCGTTTCTAACCCCGAACGGGGGGCTCAACAGCGGATTTATGATTGCGCAATATGCCGCCGCCGCGCTCGTCTCCGAAAACAAGATTCTCGCGCATCCGGCGAGCGTGGACTCCATCCCTTCCTCCGCCAATCAGGAGGATCATGTGAGCATGGGCACCATTGCAGCACGCAAGGCGGCGGAGATCCTCAAAAACGCCCAGCGCGTACTCGCCATTGAGCTCTTTGCGGCTGGACAGGCGGCGGGGATGATGGGCGCGGAGAAGCTCGCCCCGGCAACGCGCGCGGCCTTCGACACGCTCCGACGCGAAGTGCCGCCCATCGAGCGGGATGTGGTCATGTATGAGTGGATGGAAAAATGCGAGCGAATCGTGCGGTCGGGTGCATTGATTCCCGCTGTGGAATCGGTGACTGGCACTCTGCATTAATCGGGAGGGGAACGATGATGAACGAAGAGATACGCCGCGCGATGACCATTTCGCTTGGCGCGGAACTGCCGCCCATGCCGAAAATTGACTCAACCAAACGGCGCGCGCCGGATCGCGGCTTTCGCCTTAGCCCTGCGCAGACGCGGCAGGCGCTCAAAAACGCACTGCGCTATGTGCCGCAGTCGCTGCACGAGACCCTCGCGCCGGAGTTTTTACAAGAGCTCAAGACGCGTGGGCGCATCTATGCCTACCGCTATCGACCCGAAGGTCGCATCTATGGCAAACCCATCGACGAATACAAGGGTAAGTGCCTCGCTGGCAAGGCGTTTCAGGTGATGATTGACAACAATCTCGATTTTGAGATTGCGCTGTATCCCTATGAACTGGTTACCTATGGCGAGACGGGGCAGCCCTGCCAGAACTGGCTGCAATACCGGCTCATCAAGCGATATCTAGAAGAATTGACGGACGAGCAGACGCTGGTGCTGGAGTCTGGCCATCCGGTCGGGCTGTTTCCGAGCAGGCCGGCGGCTCCGCGCGTCATCCTAACCAACGCGATGATGGTCGGCATGTTTGACAACATGGACGACTGGGAGATTGCCGAGCAGATGGGCGTTGCCAATTACGGGCAGATGACCGCGGGCGGTTGGATGTATATCGGCCCGCAGGGAATCGTCCACGGCACGTTTAACACCATCCTTGGCGTGGGTAGAAAATATCTTGGTATCCCTTCGGATGGCGACCTGAGCGGAAGAGTGTTCGTCTCTTCGGGACTTGGCGGCATGAGCGGCGCGCAGCCAAAGGCCGCGAACATCGCCCGCGCGGTCGGTATCTTTGCGGAGGTGGACTACTCCCGCATCCAGACGCGTCATGAGCAGGGCTGGGTCAACGCCGTTTCGTCTGATCTTAACGAGGTATTTTCGCTTGCGGATGCATACAGAAAAAAGCGCGAGAGCATCTCGATTGCCTACCATGGCAATATTGTGGATTTGCTGGAGGCGGCGAACAAGCGCGGTTTTGTAATTGACATCCTGAGTGACCAAACCTCATGCCACAATGCCTACAACGGCGGCTACTGCCCCGTTGGTTTGACGTTTGACGAGCGCACGCGCTTGCTTGAAAGCGACCGCGCGGCGTTTCATGAACGGGTGGATGTGTCGCTCCGGCGGCATTTTGACGCGATTTGCACACTGGTGCAGTCCGGCACGCGCTTTTTTGACTACGGCAACTCGTTTCTCAAGGCGGTGTTCGACGCGGGCGTGACCGAGGTTTCTAAAAACGGCGTGGACGCGAAGGACGGTTTTATCTTTCCCTCCTATGTGGAGGACATCATGGGGCCG
>JAEWYV010000203.1 GCA_023458615.1 Bacillota bacterium | reverse complement strand
GATCGGCAAAGCCGTTGATCCACATCTTCGACGGGCTGAAGGTATGGCACCATGTGATCACGCCCGCGCATGCCTTGCTGTAGTTTGCCTCGCGGATCATGTCCGTGATCTCCTGATTCGTCTTCATGGTCGCTTTATACACGAGTTTGTACGGCAGCTTGCCGGAGGCGTTCATCTTATCCGCCATCTCGGCTGCGCGCGCGGCAACGGTGTCCAGCACCTTGGTGCCATACAGGAACTGACTGCCGACCAAAAACCAAAATTCATACTGTTTCATATTCTTTGCCTCCAAATTAAACTTTTAATTCAAGCATTGCTGCTGCACTATAAAATTATCTTATTAAAGAATGTATTTGCCGATTAGTAAGCGCTGACCGCGGCTTTCTCCGCCGCCAGTGCCGCGCAATAGTTCTGGATGAACCGTTCAAATCCCGCAACATCCGCCGCGTCCGGCAGCTGCTGGTTGCCCTTCGCGCTGGCGAACACGTCATTTGCCAGATAGTCCGCAAGAGACTGTCCGTTGCCCTTGAGCATATACTGCGCGAGCAGCGCCATGCCCCAGGGTCCGCCCTCACTCGCCGTCTCCATCACGGAAACGGGCGTATTGAGCGCTCCCGCGAGCATCTTTTGCCCGACCACCGGCGTCTTAAACAGCCCGCCGTGTCCCAGCAAACTATCGAGCTGCACGGATTCGTTGTTCTTCAGGATGTCCATGCCGAGTTTGAGCGTCGCCACGGTGGAATAGAGCTGCGCACGCGCAAAGTTCGCAAGCGTCAGCTTCGCGTCCGGCTTGCGCACAAACAGCGGCCTGCCGTCGCTTACCCCCGTAATCGGCTCGCCGGAATAGTAGTTGAAGTTCACCAGTCCGCCGCAGTCTGCGTCACCCTCCATCGCCTTTTGATAGAACAAATCGTAAAGCTGCGGTTTCGTGATTGTCGCGCCTGCCGCTGTTGCCATTTCGCCGAGCAGCTTCACCCATGCGTCGAGATCCGTCGTGCAGGTGTTGCAGTGCACCATCGCCACCGCGTCGCCCGCGGGCGTGGTCACCATGTCGATCTCCTCGTATACCTTCGACAGCGCTATTTCCAGCACGATCATCGCGAATACGCTTGTCCCCGCGCTGACGTTGCCCGTGCGCGGACGGACGCTGTTGGTTGCGACCATGCCCGTCCCCGCGTCGCCCTCCGGCGGGCACATGGGAATTCCCGCCTCCAGCGCGCCCGCGGGATCGAGCAGTTTTGCGCCCGCTTGGGTCAGCGACCCTGCCGATTCGCCTGCGGTCCTGATCACGGGAAGTATCTCCACGAGTTTCCACGGGTATTTCGTCGAGAGCGCGTCAAACTGATCGAGCATCTTCGCATCATATTGCCGCGTTTCGTCGCTTAAGGGCATCATGCCGGAAGCATCGCCCACGCCGCGCGTCTTCTCGCCCGTGAGTTGCCAGTGGATATACCCCGCCAGCGTGGTGAGATACTTGATCTTTTCTACATGCGCCTCGCCGTTCAACATCGCCTGATACAGATGCGCAATGCTCCAACGCTGCGGCACGTTGAACTGGAACAGTTCGGTCAGCCTTTTTGCCGCGTCTCCCGTCGTGGTGTTGCGCCATGTCCGAAACGGCTCCAGCAACCGGTCCTCCGCGTCGAACGCCACATAGCCGTGCATCATGGCAGACACGCCGATCGAGCCGACCTTCGTCAACTTCACGCCGTACCGTTCCTCTACCTGCGCGCCGAGCTTTTTCACGCTGTCCTGAATTCCCGCCCACGCGTCCTCGAGCCGATACGTCCAGTATCCGCCCTCCAACCGGTTCTCCCAGTCGTGCGCGCCGGACGCCAGCACGCTATGATCCGCCCCAATCAGCACCGCTTTGATGCGCGTGGAACCCAGTTCGATGCCAAGGGAGGTTTCTTTATGATTCAGCTTCATTCTCTTCCTCTGTCCTATTGGATTTTTCTATGGCAAGCGAGCCGAGATCTTTGTTCAGCTAAACGCCCGCTCAGCCATTTCTGCTTT
The DNA here is from genome assembly GCA_023458615.1 of Bacillota bacterium. Classification (GTDB taxonomy): domain Bacteria; phylum Bacillota; class Clostridia; order Christensenellales; family CAG-138; genus UBA7703. The sequence continues at coordinate 2,564 of JAEWYV010000203.1, read as the reverse complement.
CTTCATATGGCCCTATGATTCGCTTTTGCATTGGCTGGTTGATCGCCGCACAGATCGTGTATTGCATCATTGCGAGCAAGAAAAGGAGCAGCAACAAGAGCGAATATGGAAACAGTACAATAGATAGCAGCGTTGTAGTTGCTACGCAAAGGAGTATCACAAGGTTTGTCTTCCATTCCGTTACAAGAAAAATGAAGGCGTTTTGCGCGATCTGCTTGTTGTTTAGCGCTAATGTTGGAAGAAAAACAAAAACATAATTTAAGAATAAAATTATAAACACAAGCAGCAGTATTCCCAATGCTGTTGTAAATAACTCGATTCCGTTTGTAGAAAGAGAGGTGCCGAGGCTAAGAAAGTAATACGAAGCAAACAAGCACAACGCTCCGATAGCACCGAAGGGGAGCGCTTTGTAGATATTGCCGCGAAATTCTTTAAAAAATTCAGACCAGACAAAGCAATTACCATCCCGGTAAAGCTTGATGAGAACCCGGTTCATGCCGCAAAATGCGGCTGGGATGGTAAAAACAGGAATGCAAAACGCAACAAAGAGCAAATTAAGTGAAATCAGTTTCCAGAAATGTGTTCCCAGCACAAAAAAGAACCGCTTCCAACCCCTTTCGGGGGGCGGTTCTGTTACGCCTCGACCGGGGCCAAACCTTTTTTCACCAATATTAGCCCAGAAATCTTTCTTTCCGCTTACCATTAGTTTTTCATTCCTGTCATCACGATACCTTCTACAAAGTGCCTTTGTCCAAGTAGATATACAACAACTCCGGGGATAAACGAGAGGCACGTTGCGGCAAACATACCCGCATAATCGTTTTTAAATGATCCCATAAACGTGGTCAATCCAACCGCCATGGTGTACTTCTCGCGGGACGAAATATAGATCGTCTGCTGCAATAAATCATTCCATGTCGTAATAAAAATCAACAAAGCCACCACTATGATCGCCGGCTTAATGGAGGGTAGGATAATACTGACCAAGGTGCGAAAGTAGCCTGCGCCGTCAATCGAAGCCGATTCGTCAAGTTCACGGGGAAGCGTTTTAATAAACTGCCTGATCAAAAAAATGTTAAACGCGCCGCCACCGCATAGATACGGAAGAATCAGCGGCCAATAGGTGTCCGTCAGTCCCAGGCTCGCCCATGCAATATAGAGCGGAATCAACGTCACCATGGTCGGCAGTAGCATCGACCCCACACAAAGCGAAAACAGAAATGCTTTCCCGCGAAAGCGTAGGCGCGCAAACGCGTAACCGCAAAGTGTCGCCGTAGCTGTACCAAATACGACACAGGGAACAACGATGGCTAACGTGTTTCCCAAATACCGCCAGAAATCGAACGTAGTCGGTTTGATGTTGTAGTTGGAGAATAACCACTCCTTTGGAAAAAACTGCGGCGGCCACTTGAAAATTTCAAGGCTCTTCATCAGCGAAGAACGGATCATCCACCAGATGGGCAGCATCACGAGAGCAGCCAGAATAACAATAACCAGAAACGAAATCGTATCCGCTATCTGTTGACTTCTCTTCTTGCTCTGGATGGAGCTTCGAATACGTTTGTAGTTTTTATTTGCTCCGGTTTGAATAGCAGATTCGCTCATTTCTTATCTTCCCCTCCCTCATCATAAATCCAGCTCTTCGAGGTTGCAAACAGTATAAACGCAAGGATTGCCGCTACGATGAAGAACACAAATGCAATCGCACCAGCCTGGCCGAGTTCCCTGCCCCGAAAACCGGTCTGATACATCAGATACGTCATAAACATAGTCGACTTCCCCGGCCCGCCTTTGGTAACGGCAAGAGCGGGAACCACAACCTGCAAATTGACTACAAGGCTCATCAAGAGGTTATAGAAGATGATCGGCGTCATGCTTGGAATTGTAATACTCCAAAACCGTTGCCAGGCATTCGCGCCGTCGATTTCCGCCGCCTCGTGGTAGACGCGCGGCACATTTTGTAGCCCTGCTAAAAAAATCACAATCAGGTTGCCGGAGGTCCAGACCGCGATCATCGCCAGCGACGGTAGCGCGGTGTTGGCCGCGGAGAGAAACATCGATTTGCCTAAGCCAAGACTGACGAGAATATAGTTGATCAGGCCCCCGTCATACTTGAGCAGGAACCACCAGCTGATCATGACAGCCGTTGCCGGCAGGATATACGGAATATAAAAGATAGCGCGGAAGAAGCCGCGTCCGGGCATCTTGCGATTGAGCAGCATCGCAATCAGCATCGAATAAATAATGCTGCATACGACGGCGAGCAACGCGAACACGACGGTCACCTTGATGGAGTTGAGAAAATCGATGCTCGGGTTTTGAAAAATCTCTTTAAAGTTCTGAAAGCCGACGTACTTCACCGGAGGCATCGTTCCTCCCTTGATGAAATGGCCGACATTTAAATCGGTTAAACTGATGCCGAATACGGCGAGCAACGGCACATACGTGATAAACACCAAGCCAAGCAGCGCTGGAATTAGAAAGAGATACGCCGCGCGCTGTTCCTTGATCGCGATTTTCGCCCGTTTCTTTTTGTATGTCATGACGATCTCACACTTTCTGGA